>CAMYNZ010000001.1 GCA_947259865.1 uncultured Desulfobacterales bacterium
GCCAAGGATATTAATCTGATAGCCGTAGATAAAATTAAACGGCCGTATCAGGCTAAAGTAAAAATCCGTCTGAACTCACGCGCAGTTGGTGCCACCGTGCTTCCCTATAAAAACGGCAGGCTTAAAGTTATTTTCAATAAAGCCCAGCTGTCGGTAACCCCGGGACAACACGCTGTTTTTTATGACAAAGATACCGTAATTGGGGGCGGGGTAATTCAAAAAGCACTTTAGTGTCATGTCCCAAAAATAATTTTGAATAGTCTTGCAGCGGTTTGAAAGCCTGTCACCGTTTATATGAACGGGGTGTTCAAGGGAGGTTCTTAAGAAAATGAGAAAATCCAATATGGATAAGAAAAAGCCGGCCGACGAGATTCAACCGGAAGTTGACGCACAAAGACTGAAAGAATATTTTTGCGGATATGCTCACGGCATTGTCGCCTATAGCGGCGGTGTTGACAGTGCACTGCTGGCATTTGTGGCTCACGAGGCCCTGGGGGAAAATATGATGGTGGTTCTAGCCGACAGCCCCTCTCTATCCCGTCGCGAATATCGTTTGGCCCTGGATTTTGCTAAACACCATACCATACCGCTTCAAGTTGTACGGACCCAGGAGATGAAAAATCCGGATTACCGGGCCAATCCCGCTAATCGCTGCTATTTCTGCAAGACGGCGCTTTTCGAAAAAATCGAGCAGTTCCGCCGGCAGCTGCAGAAACCATTGGGTGTATCGACCTGGCCGATTTTTTATGGCGCCAACCTGGATGATCTCGGTGATTTTCGACCGGGAATGCAGGCGGCCCGTGAAGCCTCAATCCTGGCGCCCTACATTGAATTGAATATCAATAAACGCACTATCCGTGCAATATGTGCTTACTACGGTCTGGATATCGCTGAAAAACCGGCCATGCCCTGCATGGCCAGCAGGATAGCCTATGGAGAGGAAGTAACCCGGGAAAAACTGGATCAGATTGAAGCAGCGGAAAATTTTCTCTACACACTCGGTTTCCGGGTGTTGAGAGTTCGACATCATGGAGATATCGCCAGGATAGAGGTTCCTCAAGGGGACTGCGCGGCATTGCTTGAGAACCGGAAAAAGATAAGCAGCAAACTGCATAAATTGGGGTTTGTTTATGTTTCGCTGGATCTGGATGGATTTAAAAGCGGCTCCCTGAATGCTGCCCTGAAACCGGAGTGAGCCGCAATCGATTTATCTCTTTGGGCACCCCTCGAAAAACAAAACCAAAATTACGATCCTGGCCTAAGCCTGTAAGCTTTATAACGGTCGGCAGAGTGCACTTTGATATCCCGCATCCGGGTTCCCTGCAAAATGCTCAGGGGCACGTCGATACCCGCTTTGCCGAGCGCCCAGACTTTACGGTAAAAATCTGCCAGCCCGTGCACTGCGTTCAGATTAACTGTAAGAATGATGTCGCCGGGTCTCAAACCGGCCTTGTCGGCGGGACCCCCGGATGTGACTCGAATGACAAAAACGCGTCCATGGGCCTCGTCCGCATGCAAACCCAGCCAGGGCTGCGGAGGATCATGGGAGCGGCCTGCAGAAATAAGATCGGTCAGGATCGGTTTGAGGCGGTCAATCGGAACAAACATGTTACAGGGGACGGTGCCAAATCCGGGCAGCGCAACCTGGGTGAAAATAGATCCTATGCCCAGAAGCTGGCCGTCACGCCCGATAAGGGCGGCACCGCCGAAATTCGCATGGGGAGGGGCAACAAACAGCGCATCCTCGAGCAGATATTCCCAGTAGCCTGCAAACTCTTTTCGGGAAACGACCCGGGCCCCCTGAACGGATTCTGATCCACCGTAGCTGGCCACCAGAATGGGATCCCCTTCATTTACCTCGGCAGATTTTCCCAGCTTCATCGGGGAGACATTAAAGGGGCCTTTGGCCTGCACCAGACCAAAACCGGTTTTGTGATCATACCCCACAAAGGCTGCCGGGACAAGATTGCCGTCCGGCCCAAGGAGTTCGATACTTTCGGCCTCCAGGATAAGATATCCAATGGTGAGGATATGACCATTGGCGTCTATGACAATACCACTGCCTTCACGTTCGGTTCCCAACGAGCGGGCGGTGCGGGCACTGTCCGGAACACTCGAGCGGACCTTTACAATTGATCGCAGCGTATGATCGACATCATGGTCGGCATATGCGGAAATACTGTATAAGACCGCAAAACATGCGGCCAGAATGCCCTTTTTCATTGTATACCTCCAGCGGCGGATCTTGGACCTCGAAAATCGCCCGAATTAGGTGTCGATCAAAATAATATGTTCTTGAAATTTCAATTGTCAACGGTGACAACAAAATCGCCAGGTAACGAAAGTGAAACGCCCGCACCAAAGAAAATGCTTTATTACAAGTGAAGTATATTTTTCAGGGGTCGGGGTATTTAAGTTAAACCCTAATTGAGCGAAAGTCGAGGTCGAAGATCCGCCTCTGGAGGAGTGCGCCATATCCAAGGCGTCCAAGGGTGAAGCCGTAGTAAGCTACTGCGAACCCTTGGCAACGTAGACGCTTTAGGAGTCAAGCCAAAGGCTATGGCGTGCTATCGGCTTTCCCGGAGGGGAAACAAAATGGAAATAAAATGATAAAATCCTTATTTCACTTATTTTCGCAATATAATTTTCAGCGAATATCTCAATACATCTGCGTCAATCGTGCTTTTACAAAGTTTTTCCATTTTGTTTACGCTCATTTAGGGTTAAATTTTTCTGAGCCTACCTCAAAAGACAAGGCTTGCAGCAGAAGAATCCGAACGAGCGTATGACCCATTTTTTTGCGTTAGCTGTCCTCTAGTTGGGTCAGGACACTGTCTTTTCGCATCACGTAGATGTGCGAAAATTCAGAGTCCCGGGTCGCACCGTGCCAGTGTTTCTCCTCTGCCGGGATAAGGATAATATCGCCTTCAGTTACTACCGTTTCCTCTTCTTCGGTGGCTACGATACCCTTCCCGGCGGTAATAATCAGGATCTGTTCGGTGCTGTGAGAGTGAAATTTGTTGCGCACACCCTTGCCAAAATTTACTATATTTACACGATACTCCTGGCTGTCCGTAGGCAATTCCTGAAGTGACACATCAGAACTCGTAAATAGCGGGCTTTCAAACGGCGCTTTTTTAACTTTACTCATTTTAACGATTTTCATTTAGGCCTCCTTTTAATTATTCCGAAAAAATGGGGACAGGTGCATCACCGGTATTGGTCATATCATATTCCAGTGCCATACAAAATGAATATCCTGATTACAGAGCCAGATTATTTTGGCACATCTTCTGCTTTTTTGGGTAGTTTGACTTAAATCAAGGTAATGTAAGGTCCTCCGGTTAAACTAATCCGTAAATATATCGTTTGTCCACCTGTCAGCGTTAGTTTGGTGCATTATCATCAACAAAGCGGGATGAGCGACTAAATCTCGCGATCACAAATGTCAGCCCGGATCAGGCTTTATTTCGTATCATATGAGGCAGATATGGAAAAATATTTAAACAAAGGCATCAAAGAGATAATCGACGAATTCCCTGAGGTTGAAAATATCCTCAGTGAATACGGCATTGGTTGCGGACCCTGCAATGTGGGCTTATGCCTGCTTAAAGATATCGTACAGATTCATAATCTGCCGCAAGATCAGGAACAGCAGCTGATGGCACGAATCGCCCAGCAAATATATCCGGATAAGCGTATCGATATCCCCCAGATTAAAAGAAAGATTGATGCCGAAATTCAAAAAATAAGTTATTCCCCACCGATGAAAAAATTGGTGGAAGAGCACGTTTTAATCAAAAGATGGGCGGCACTCATTCCGGATGTGATCCGGAATATTGATTTAAAAACTGAAGTGGGCCAGCAGGTTATCCGCGACGGTATAGATTTTATCAGATCATATGCGGATAGGTATCATCACGCCAAGGAAGAAGACATCCTTTTTAAATACTTTGACGAATCCACCGATATCCTGAAGGTAATGCATGAAGATCATAAACAGGCAAGAAGTCACGTCAAGTCAATGCTTGAAGCCCTTGACAAAAAAGATGGCGCAACCCTGGCCAAGCATCTGAATGCATACCGGGACCTGCTCATCGAGCATATCAGGAAAGAGGATGAGATTTTATATCCCTGGATGGATAAAAACCTTTCCATGCGACAGATCGGTGAACTTTTTTCAAAATTTGATGCGGCGGATCAACAGATAGGATTCTCGCCGGTAAAGTATGAAGCATTTATCGAAGAATTGGAGGATAAATTTCAATTAAAGGAGTATTAAAATGAGAGAATTTCAGGGTTGTCCGGGTTCACAGATGTTAAATTTTAACGATAAAATTCAAAACGACAACGAAACAACCGTCGATAAAATTCAATCCCAGCTGAGTCAATGGCCAATTCAGCTGCACCTGGTATCACCGACCGCGCCCTATTATCAGGGGGCGGATGTGCTTTTAACTGCGGATTGCGTGGCCTATGCGCTGGGAGATTTTCACCGAGATTATTTGAAAGGCAAAGCCCTGGCTATCGCATGTCCAAAGCTTGATACCGGGCAGGAAATTTACATCGAAAAAATAAAATCCTGGATCGATGAGGCTAAAATAAATACGCTCACCATATTGATAATGCAGGTCCCTTGCTGCATGGGGTTATTACAGCTCGCACAGCAGGCCGTTGAGGCCACCGAAAGAAAAGTACCGGTCAAGTATATCGTGGTTGGCGTTCAGGGAGACATTCTTCAGGAAGAGTGGGCCTCGGTATAATTGCTACCCTTTCCAGCCTGACCAAACAGAGTGGTTCTCAAAAGTTTAATCCCGATTGCCAATGTCCGGGCAAGGACCGTTTTTAAAAGCAATATGGAATTTTTTTTGCGGCATTTTTAGCGGGCAGAATTTTAGAGAACCACAATATCAGCAAAAACGGCAGACCTACCACAAACATTTTTCTGAATTTTCATAAAACATCCCGTTGGAATCCTAAGATCAATTCGTTTTTCCATACGAACCACTACATAATGTAGAATTTTTCCTTTGACATACAAGATATATTGTATTAGGGGGGGAATATTACAATACCATGTCTGTTTCTATTCATTTTTTGCAGATCCATCTAGAAGCTATCTCACCAAGGCAGATAAAGATTAGATTATTTTGAAGAAACCGCCAAAAATAATCAAAAGAATAAATTCCGCCATTGCACTTCCCAGTCTCCCTCAGGTCTTTTTCAAACTCGTTGAGGTCTGCAAAGATGCGGCCACTACCGAAAAAGATATTGCCGGGATAGCAGCTCTGGACCCATCTATCAGCCTCAGATTGTTGCGGCTGGTTAATACGAACACCCTCGAAAAGGCAGTTGCCACTCTGGGCCGTGCTATTATTAAAAACATCGCCGTGACTGCATCTTTAAGACCGGCCACAAACCCCTTGTTGAAAAACTCATCATTCAACTTTAATCAGTTCTGGTTACACTCGGTGCAATGCGGGGTTATCGCCCGAACCCTGGCCCAGGAAGTCCACTATGATTACCCGGAGGATGCCTATCTGGCAGGCCTGCTTCACGATATAGGCAAACTGGTTCTGTACGCAAATTTCAGCCGGGACTATGTTCCCATTGTCGAAGGTGCGCGCATTAATGAAGAGGTGCTGATTGCTGAAAAAAAGAAAATTGGTGCCACTCATTGCGAAATCGGCTGGAGTTTAATCAATCCGCTGGGCCTCCGCTCATTTGTGGCAGATGCCATTCTTTACCATCATTGGCCGGCCAAAGAAATTGCCAATTCTTTTCCTCTGGTTAAAATCGTTTACGCTGCCAACGCCCTCTGGGGCCGGGAAACAGAAACATCTGCCCGCTTTTCAACATTAGCGAAACTGGATTTGGGACTCGCTAACACCCGGATTGACTATATCAAACGCAAAGCAGACAGTGATACTGATACCATCATACACAACCTGGGACTGAGACCTGCTGATATTTCCGATCCGCCTGAGATCGGGACAGTTAAAAGTGAATACCCGAGCAAGGTGATGTCACTCGAAATCAGGGAAATGTCTATGATTCACGGTGCCGCCAGCAATTTGATATCAGCCACCGGCAGGGAGGCGATTCAAAAGGAGCTCCTTTTTATGCTCCAGATTCACTTCGAAATCAGAAAGGCCCTCTTTTTCTATTATGACGCGGCCAATAACCTCCTTTTAGCAAACCCAACAACCGGCTCCAATTTGGATCAGGCTGTTGCCGGGATTCAATTGCCCGTTCGGGATGATGGCAGTTTCCCATCCCTGGCCCTGCTGAATGAGGAAATTGTTGATTCCTTCGGGTATCTTACCGACCAGCTGCTTACCATTGCCGATGAACAACTGATCGGCATCCTGAACACAGAAGGCCTGCTTTGCGTTCCGATCATGACCCGACAAAAACATATCGGCGTTATTGTGGCCGGGATAGATGAGCCTCAGTTTCCGCAACTTTCTGAGCAATTGGTTTTACTTAATAAATTTGCAGAGCATGCCGCCTTATTTCTGGGCGAATATTCTTCCGGAGGCACCGGCAGCTTTGATCGGGACAAATCAATTAACCGAATTGAAGCCGAATCGATGCGTAAGATTATTCATGAAGTCAAGAATCCGTTGGGTATCATCAAAAATTATCTCAAAATTTTGGGTTCTCGGCTGGATAAAAATTCCACGGCGGTCAATGATGTTACCGTAATCGGAGAAGAAATTGAAAGGATCAGCCGGATCATCGGCCAACTATCAAAACCAGGTCGACAAACAGACCGGGATCTTGAAGGGGTCGATATTAACGCTGTAATTCTCAATCTGTCCACGATGTTTAAAAACTCGGAACTCGAACCTTCCAACATAAACCTGCACCAAAAATTGGATCCCTCTCTGCCCCTTTTTCCGGGCAACCGTAACAGTTTGATTCAAGTTTTCATCAATTTATTGAAAAATTCAGTGGAGGCCATGCCGCAGGGCGGAAACGTTTTTATCGAGACCGTTTATGAGCGGCATATGAATGAAGACGCAGCCGGAAACATCGTCATTACCATTCGCGATGACGGCCCGGGTATACCGGCTCACATTATGGAACAGCTATTCGAGCCGGGTACCAGTTCTAAGGGGCCCGAAAACTTCGGTTTAGGCCTGTCCATCAGCAGGGATATCATCAATAATTATAACGGTAGAATGACGTGCAAAAGCCGTAAAGGAGAGGGCACGATATTACGAATTTCATTGCCGGTGTCAGATTTTGACGCCCTATAAGGCATAGGAGGGTCAGATGAAGGATCGTCCTGGAGTTTTCATTGTCGACGATGAAAAAAGAATGTGCGACAGTCTGAAAGTTTTACTGGAGCATCGCGGTTTCGATGTTGCAGTGGCTACGTCTGGAAAAGAAGCGTTGAATCAAATCGCACGTAAAGATTTCGATCTGTTTCTGCTGGATATTTGTATTCCGGATCTAGATGGATTTTACCTCATGGAGCGCATTTTCTCCCGTTCTCCCCGGGCTCCCGTGGTTATGATGACAGGAGATGCCTCGGTAGATTCAGCTATAAAGGCACTGAAAAAAGGGGCTTATGATTATCTAAAAAAACCTTTTGAACCGGAAGATCTGGAAAAAACCATCAAAAATGCGCTCCGTCAAAAAAAGCTTTTGGACGATAATCGCTCAATGGAAAATCGCCTCAGAATCTCGGAGCGGCGGTATCGATTTATGGTGCAGAATTCACCAGACATGATATATACCCTTGATAAAACAGGAAAATTTACATTCGTTAACATAGCCGCCGAAAAACTCTTCGGATACAACGCCCAGGATCTGATGGGCAGACATTTCAATTCACTTTTCATGTCGGAGGACGTCCCCAAGGCCCAATGGCGATTTAATGAGCGACGAACCGGAAATCGTGCAACCGCCGGCTATGAATTACGTCTGAGGACCGGCCCCAGAGAGAAAAACCGGGAATTAAACGGCAACGGCGTCTCAATTATCGAGTTAAACGCCACCGGAATGTATCAGCGCAGACAGGATGATTCACCCAAGGAACTCATTGGAACATACGGGGTGGCACGGGATATTACTTACCGAAAAATCCTGGAAACCCAACTGCTGCAGGCCAAAAAAGCGGAAGCCATCGGTAATTTAGCCGGTGGAATTGCCCATGATTTCAATAACCTTCTGATGGGGATCCAGGGGATTGTATCCCTGATGCTTATCAAAATGGAGCTGGATCATCCGTTTTACGAGCGCGTCAAGTCGCTGGAACAATATGTTCATGACGGTGCCGGGCTTACACGGCAGCTATTGGCTTTTGTGAAAGGCGGTGCTTTTGAAATCCTGCCGATCAATATGAACAGTTTGATAAAAAAACAGAATGATTTGTTCGGCAGAACCCGAAAGGAGATCAACATTTTTGAAGAGCTTGAACCTGATATCTGGACGGTCGAAGCGGACCCGATACAGATAGAACAGGTGTTGTTGAACCTTTGTGTAAATGCGGGTCATGCCATGCCCAAGGGTGGAAAGCTTATAATCCGGACAGAAAATACTTTTTTGGGAGAAAAGGATATTCAAACACAATTTGATCAGTTAAAAAAAGGACGTTATGTAAAAATATCGGTTTCCGACAGCGGTATCGGTATGGACGAAAAAACCATCCAGCGTATATTTGACCCCTTTTTTACCACTAAAGGCGTCGGAAAGGGCAGTGGACTCGGACTCTACTCAGCTTACGGAATCATTAGAAACCATGGGGGGCACATCGAGGCTTTTAGCGAAAGGGGAAAAGGATCAACCTTCTCTGTATACATCCCGGCCTCGGATAGGAAAATCGCAACGACTCAGAAACCTTCCATCAAGCGCATGGCCGGCCAGGAAACGATTTTAGTGGTCGATGATGAGGAAAAGATTCGAAAAATTTGTGAGGAAAATTTAAATCTACTGGGATATTCAGTTATTACAGCAGACAGTGGGGCTCAGGCTATTGAAATTTACAAAAAAAGGGCTAAGTTAATAGATATCGTTGTGCTGGACATGATCATGCCGGGCCTCAGTGGTGAAGATACCTACGAACGCCTGAAACAAATCAACCCCGATGTCAAGGTTTTGCTGGCAAGCGGATACACCCGGGAGGGGCAAGCCAATGAAATTCTGAACAGCGGATGCAATGCATTTATCCAGAAGCCTTTTAAAATCGAACAGTTGTCCACGATGATCCGGAAGGTCCTCGAAAATGAATGCACCTAGCAGTCGTTTTTGTCATACAAACAACACCTGAGGCGGGCAAGCCTCTGGTTAGACACAAGAGCCCCGCCGCATCGTGGCGGGATTTCATTTTTTACGCTGCAAAAAGGGGAGGGACGTCATGTCAGGTTGCAAGTGCACCGATTAATGCAGCCCTGGACTAAATCAAATGACATAGGACTCTCTAACCTTTTCTAAAAAACTACCTGCTGCAAGATCCACCCTATTTATGAAAGGTAACAAAGATGGACTTTGAACGCTATTATCTTGATTTGTTTGAAATGCTTAATTCCTCCTGCAAAAAGATTGCATCCGGCAAATATGACAAAGGGGACGCCGAAAAATTATTTGAACTCGCAAAGAAGGGCCGCTACCCGAGTTTTTTGGCCGAATTAGCAGAATCGTTTGGTATGATGCTGGTCAAAGTTGAGGCCCGGGAATTCAGGCTCAAACAAACTATTGAAGAACTGGAAGAGGCTAAAGCCAAACTGGAGTGATGTTGTTTGGCGCTTGAGCGTAAAACGTCGAACCAGTCAAAAAAATGATACGGGCAACACCGGTGTCAAGCAATGAATGTCTCATGATTTCCCGGAATTGCTAAAAAAACAGACAAAATCATGGCGAGAACGCTAACCAGAATTGTATTCCAAACGATCGTCGGAGCGATGGAATTGTGGCATAACAGACAGGTGCTTCCGTATGAATTGACGGTGGAGGCCAGCACACCGGGGGGCGTATCCGCAGAAAGTCTTTTCAGGTTGGACAAATATGCTTTCCGCGCCACGATCAACCAAGCCGTATACAGAGGCGCCCAAAAGGCCGCTGAATTCAGTCAATCTTGAAATGGCCTACATTTTACTGGTTTTAACGGTTCTCTTCTGGTCGGGCAACTTTGTTTTGGGCCGGAGCGTTAACGACATCATCCCGCCCATCAGTCTGGCCTTCTGGCGCTGGGCCGGAGCGCTCATGATTTTACTGCCCTTTGGAATCAAACCACTCTTGGAACAGCGACAGCTGATCAGGCGCAACTGGAAGCTACTCGCCTTCATGGGCTTGCTTTCAGTGACCAACTTTAGCATTTTTATTTATTTTGCCCTCCACTCAACCACCGTGGTTAATACGGTTCTGGTTAACTCCTTCCAGCCCATCCTAATTGTTTTTGCTTCGTGGATCGGCTACCGGGATAAAATTACGCTGCAACAGGGCATCGGCATAATCGTATCATTAACCGGTCTCATATGGATCCTCGCGCGCGGAAACCCGTCTACCCTTTTCTCCTTTCGATTTTCCAGCGGTGACTTATGGACGCTTTCAGCCGGAATCAGTTGGGCCATATATTCGGTTTTGCTTAGAGGCCATCCGCAAAATATCGACCCGATAGGCTTTCTGGCAGCCCTGATCGTCTTCGGCACTGTTTTTCTGACGCCGCTGTATATATGGGAAATTCAAACCGGTGCCAGAATACAATTTTCGCCTAAAGCCTTCGGAAGCATTGTCTATGTCGCCGTATTCCCTTCAATATTGTCTTACCTTTTCTGGAACAAGGCGGTCTCCATGGTCGGTGCGAACAAGGCCGGAATCTTTATACACTTGATGCCGGTGTTCAGCGTATTTCTGGCCGTTGTATTGCTGGGTGAACGATTCGAATTATATCATCTGCCGGGGACTGTTTTAATATTTACGGGTATTTTTCTGACTACCTCTAGAAAATGAATTCTGTCACATTCGGCAATTGCCCTTGGTTTAGCCACATATGTAAGGATAGTGCGTCCGCGACGACCAACGTTCGGATGTAATTTTTCTTTTTATTCCGCAGCGTTGATAAAAACAGGTAATAACCAATAGCAAGACAGCGGACCACCTCCTTGACAGTATCGATTCGGCGATAGTATAAAGAACTGGTGAACTGACAACCCAAAGCAACTAGAGGAGTGCCATTGTTTTCAATAAAAGAAATACTGGATATGGCCATATTGCTGGAAAAAAATGCTGAAGCAGTTTATCGCCGCGCCATTAAAAAGGTTTCCAAGCCTGGTCTAGCACCTTTATTGGAATGGATGGCAGATGAAGAAGTCAAGCATGCCAGGTTTTTTTCCGATATGAAAGATGCCATTGCGGCCGGGGCACTGAATCCTATTGGCGAAGAAATGAGCCAGGAGCTTTTCAAAGACCTGTTGGGCAAGCAGACTTTTTCTTTGGAAGATACAGATTTCCCCCGGGTTCACCGGAGCAGTGATTTGATTGCCATTTTCATCGAATTTGAAAAAGATACCGTTCTTTTTTACGAAATACTTGAACCGTTTATAGAAGATGGCGATACACTGGAAAAATTGAAGGAGATCATTGCCGAAGAAAATCGCCATGTTGAGCGGCTGCAGGAGTTGTTGGAAGATAAGGCCGAAGTCACTCCTGACAGTGCTTAGAAGTGGTTTCAAGACCTTGGATTAGGCCCAATGGCTGTGTTACCGGCCTCCTCAAAGTTTACTGCTCCTCCGCCAGAATGAACGCCGTTATTTCTGCTTTCAGCCTTTTGAATGTTTTAAACGGTTATCGGCATACAACAAACAGGGAAAGTCAAATCCGGAATTTAGACCCAGGAAAAAAATCGGGGTTGAGGGCAAAAGCTTGCGGGGCAAACGGTTAATCAAATAACTCGCGAATACCATATTTTTTTTTCTTGATTCGAATAAAATACTGCCTCTCATCTGTTTCGATAAGATCGGAAATTTTCATCAGGCTCTGCTCGGTGAACTTTACCTGCTCATCTCCATCTTGCATATATAATCTGTCGTGTTTTATCCAAAGCTTATCTGGCTTTAGCTTTATCTTTTTGCCGGTGTTCAGCACAAGGATCAGATCGCTATCATTGATAATATCGAGTACAAATAGCGCACCGTCCTCGCAATGAAAATAGACTTTTTCCTCTATATTGTTGACTGTTTGGGTAAGGTAGTAGCCACCTTTGTCCTTGCGTATGGAAGAATGAAAAAAATCGATGATCTTTTTATGCTGAAACGGGCCAAATTTGTTGTGCCAGCGGCCATTGCCATCAAGCCAGAAAACTGCCTGGTCTTTGGAAATCACAATTTGTTTCATTTGGTTTGGCATACGTAATCTGCGGCCTTAAATCAAAGGCTGCCTTCTTCATTTCGTTAGTTGAAGCGTCCGGGAGTTTTTTCACTTAGGTCGCTGCATGGGCCGCGATAGCGAGCGCACTCCCCGCAGCTTGTTGCGGGGGTAGCGAACGAATTAGAAAATAGATAGAATTCTTTTCGATGAAGTTGCCCTGTCCGCCACCGTTCTTAGGCGGACTGCAGGGTAGGCTTCAATCATCAGTCCGCTATCGACAAAGGGTTGGTGGAAGAATTTCCCCCGGTAGTTTGTACTTGAGTGAGGTCTAATTTAAAGCAGGCCTGGGTTCCCCACTACCAATACCCCCACCAGAAAGTGCCTTTTAAGCCGTTCCGAATCTGTTTTGGTAATATGCATAATTTCGGATTTATAATATTCAGTCGGATTTGATTTATCCGTTGAATAATATTTCAAATTTAATTTTTGGCCAACCTTTAAGTATCTTAAAATGGGAGAATCCTCCCGGACCAAAAAACAGGCGCCATTTGCGGAAATATCCCTTAATTTAAATTGATAAATAGGAATGGAGCCACCTAAATTGATCTCCACGCTGTATAAACCTTCCGTTATTGTTCGGGGCTCGGATCTTCTTTCTACAAAACTTTTTTTGAGATTATCTTCGGTCATGTCTTTTCTCTTTTTGATAATCCATAGATTATCAATTTGATCTCATCCCCGTTGCTTTGAATATTTCCCTTTTGAAAATGCACCGTTAAGCCTAAAGATTACTTGATTGGCCCTGATAAGGCAACAAAATTTGTACGAAATAAGGCTCTCTTCACAAGGATATTGCGTCGCCTGTTTTGCCTATAATATGGCAACGGGCTGTTGCGCAAAAGAATTTGGGCAACAGCCCCTTAAGATTAGGCACAATTGAGATTAAAAACAGCGCTTTAATGAAATCAGCGCCTAATCGACTAAAACGGTGATGAAAATTTGCATTTTTGTCATCATGAATTACAATTCATATGGAATCATAACGGAGCTGCCGTACTATGAAATTCGGAATATTTTTGTTCCATGTTACGATGGTTTAATTATGGGTTAATTTACCGCCAAAGGACCTGAGGAAAATGAAAAAAAATAGAGGTATTATAAGAAGAAATATTGTCAGCACGGATGGAAATACTCCTGAAAATTTTAAACAGGCAATCAAAGAAAACGATGAAAATCCCAATTGCACCGGCACAACCATTGTGTATTGCAATCGGTGGGGCTGTCACACGCATTTTTTGTGTCGCGAAAAAAAATCAGAAGAACGCAGCAAAAAAGCACTTGCTGTGGATAAATAATCTTTCCTAAAACAGAATCGGCAAAACCGCCGCCTGGAAAAGGTGCATCGGCCAACCGGTCAGGAAGTCATATCATAAAAAAGAGCAGTGCAAGGAGATTGACGATGAACCGGCAATGGTGGGAGGCTGGATCGGGGAAATTGTTGATATACGATGAACCGGCCACCCGGGGTTATCCACCCGATTCCCTCTTGATCCCGACTCAGTTTACGGTTAAAAATTATAGGGACGACTTTCTGAACGACATCCGTAAAAGCCCGTAATCTCGTCACCGAGAGAATCCAGGTACTCCTTCAATTCTTTTTGATTATCAAAACGAAGGGTCCCAACGTGACCGCTTGTGTGGTTCGCCTCGACCCCCGGACAGGTCCGACACATGGCCTGCAGAAACTGGTCAGGGTTGTTTTGGTATTTTTGGGCCAGCTCTTTTTGATCGATAACCTGCCTTGCGTTTCCGTAAGCGTCAAAATATACAAAAAATTTCACCTCGAATCTCCTAAAGAACCAATTGCGCCGGGAACTATTCGATTTCCGTATCTAAATAATTGATAACAAAGATTTTTTTGCCCCAATTTAGCTCGACATTACTGGTTTTATTGATGTTCCATGAGTAAGCTGTGTCAAATAATGTGGATTTCTTTTTTACGGGATTACCGTAACCATTCATAAGACTCGATATTACTTTGTTAATAAACTCGGAATCCGTGGAATCTTGCAGGTTTGGCCAGCGAATTGACAACTTATGAAGCTTTTGGGATATCGGTGTAAATATCAACTCGACACTGGCCAATTTGCCCAATATATGCTCGGCATATTCCAATATTATCGCATTTTGAGAATATGTATCATTGGCTGAATCGTTGGGACCCGCCGTAAGGACATTCGATTCAGCTTTCTGTAGGTTGATATTATTTTTTTCGGCCACGCTCTGGACCGTCCTGACATGCATGCCGGAATGCCACATATCGAACTTAAAGCCCTTGTTTTTAACGCTTATATCATCCTCTCTTGATTTTTCGATCCTTTCAACTTGGCTCTTGGGGTACGTGAGATTAACGCCGGCCAGGCTGCCTTTTACCTGGCCATTTTCCTCCCAGGCCATATCAACTTCAACTCGCTTCCCACTTTTCAAAACAATGGTATCTGCCGCGGTGGAAAGCGGTACGAGTAACATCAGTATAAAAAGGAGGCAGCGTCTGTTCATGGTGGCACTGACGTTCTTTCTCCATTTATCATTTACGACTTAAGTAAAAAAACGGAGGGCAAATCCACCCCCGAAACCCATCAATTGTGTTTTACAAATTTTACTGCTAAAATATCTGTTTCGCAATTTAAAAATAGGTAAAAATTGTTTTAAAGGCTGTAGATGGAAGATCGCATATGGTTTCAGAATTTATCCAACAAACGAAAGATAAATAATTTCAGGTAGTTTAGAAACAGTCGCTGGGTCAATGGGGAGTGTTTTATGATAGTGACCTGTCCAAAATGTCAAAAAAAATATCGTATTGATCAAAGCCGATATCATGAGGGCATTAAATTCTTACGCTGTCAGACCTGTGGTGAGACTTTTCGATTCCATCCACCCCCCCCGGAATCTCCCCCAGCAGATTCAAGGCTCCTCGAATTTGAATGCAACGGCTGTAATAAGAAATATATTCTTGATAAAAGCATGCTCACCCCCGAAATGACCTCGATTCCCTGCAAAACCTGCGGGCTCTATATCCCCATCGAAACGGGAAAGGGCGCTGAACCGCAGGAAGAAACCGGCAAAGGGCCGGAGGATGTAATTGAGCCTGAAATTTTATCCTGGTCTTCGCCATCCGGCGGACCGAGCGAGACTCCTGGCAAACAAAAAAAAGCCATGAACCTTTTTATCGGCGCCTTTATTTCACTTCTGATCATCGCCGGGGTCTATCTGGGTTATACTTTATTTTTTAAAAAAGAGGCGATCCCACCGAAATTAGCGCAACCGCCGACAAAAATACCTGAAGCAATGCTTGAAGCCGGACCCCGCCCTTTGATTTACCTGGAGGTCAATCTGGCAATGCTTCGCAAGCTGGCAGAAAATAATATCCCGGCAGAAAAAAAGGACTTCGGCTACCAGATTGCCGCTGCACTATTCGATTCTCTGCATCCGGAACGGGGACATTTGTTTTTATACCCGGACCCCAATTATCAGATACTCCCGGTGCTGATGGTGCAAAGCAACCAACGCGCTGGTCTGAAGGAAGCTCTGATTAAAAAAGGTATCCTGAGCCAATTCCTGGAGCCTGCGGAGGAAGGGACCTATCGAATAAAGGGCGAGGCCGTCACTGCGGCCAAAAAAAGTGATTTCCCCATTGATCTTTACCGGATCCGATTTTTCGAAAAATCGGTGGTGTTTGGGCCCACGACACTATCCGAGATATGGGAGGCAGGGGATGGGGCCCTGTTGTCTTACCGAATTGTTCGGTTTGCAGATCATGTGAGAAAACCGGCAGACCTGGCGGTGATGTCATTTCGCACTGAAGATATCCAGGAGGGATGGGAAAAAAATATAACCCAATCCCTGGCAAAAGAACCTGATCCACAGGTCGCTATGATTGCAGGCATGGCTGGTAACTTCCTGTCCAGACTAACTGAGCCATTTAGACAGATCAATTCTCTGGCCCTCGGATTTAAGGTTACGGCGGACGAAGAACGCATTTTAAGTTATGCGCAAGAGTTCCGCAACGGTGTCAACGGTGCCGGTATTTATAAACAACTAAAGGCAGGAACATGGGAAGACCCTGAAACAGAGGGCCTTGTGCTGAATTTAACGGAACTCCTGAACGATGAGCGTCTGGAGAGTAACATCAGTTTTGAGAAAAACCGGCTTGCTGTTGAGTTAACGTGGTTTGCAGAAAATGATGAGGGCATATACCGGTCCTTGACTGAAGCCACCATTGGATATTTGTTCGCCCAGAGCATGGGCAGCGGAGAACCGACCAGCGGACCGATCAAGACCCGATATGGAGCCGCACCGAAGCTGGTTGCAAGTGTCGATACCGCAAAGATAAAAGGCAAATTTCCTGCTGCCGTAACGGGCAGCCTGTTTCCGGGTCATTACTGGCGCATGGGAAACAATCCACGTATGACGCTGGAGTTTGATCCGATCGATTTACCCAATGCCGCCCTGGCTGAACTCAACTATGAGATACTGTCAATCGGCGTTCCGGGTGAAAAAAATGTTTTACGCGAAGAAAACAACCCGGTAAAACAGGCTACGGGCTCTTTTATTTCGCTGCCTGTGGTGAAAGGTATCCGCGGTGAAGATCTGGGAAATGCGAGGATACATTTTAATATGGCTTTGCCCGTCAAACTGCAAACCTTTAAGTTCAGATCAAATGCTGAAAAAGGAAGCATGAAAAAGGCGGGCAGACTATCGGTTAAGCTCAATCAACTTGAAAAGGATGTGGCCAGCGTGGCATTTCGGGGGGGAAAATCCTGTCATCTCCATGCTTTTGATAAAACCGGAAAAGCGTTGGCGGGTCTGGAATCAATGGGATCTTCAACATCCAAATTTTCGCGCTTTCAGGGAATTATCGATACCCTTGAGGTGGTTGTGGTGACAAAAGTTCTGGAGGACTCCTTTGAAATCGAAGTGGATTTAAACAATGGCAAAGAGCTTGAAATACCTGCCAAACCAGACAATTCCGTGCCGGTGCGTCATGACCGCCGGGAACCGCGCACCTATGCCAATCTTAAGCAGCAGGACCTGCAAAATATGGCCGTAAAGTGGAACTCAGACAAAAATCTATCCCTGGCCATGCCCAAAAGCCCTGTATTCGGTGATGCACAATGGGAGGCCCATTTTTTTGATACCGCCAAACCCGCCCTGCATGCCTGGGACCCCATGCAGATGGGCGAAAAATTCATTGTTTATTTCAGGAAACCCCTCAGCAAAATACCGGATGCGGCATTTGGCAGGGTGCGTTTGAAACTGTCAACGGGTATCCATCGCATGACCATTTCCAAAAAGACTAAAAATAACCGCACGGTTAAACGTCTGCCTTCGGGTCAACAGGTTGTTGTAAGCTTTGACAAAAACCAGGTCACCTATAGCACCGGCCAAAACAAGGTCCTTCAAATGGTCGCCTATGACGCCGGCGGAAAGCGTCTGAAAAGGGGAAAATATGCCCATTCGAGCAAATCGGGCCAGGTGCGTCGTTTCTGGGGTCAGCCCGCAACGGTCGTCCTGGATATCGCAACCCGCGAAATTGTGAAAACAATTGATTTTGAATTACAAAATGCCCAAACCGATCGGGCTGCCTATAAAGCGTATAAACAAAAAATCGATCACCAGCGAATAATTTTTAATGCTCTTAAGGCCATCGAACGCGCAAGGAGAAAGCAGTATGCCGGTTACGGAGAAACCCTGGCCGGGCTTTACTACATATTTCACAAGAAAAAACAGCCATTAAAGCTTATCGACCAGGCCATTGCCCACTCTGATCCGGCCGGTAAATCACGCTTCGGATACAAGCTTAAACCTTATAAAGGTTATCACTTCTCCTATTTAGCCGGAA
Organism: uncultured Desulfobacterales bacterium; assembly: GCA_947259865.1. The sequence continues at coordinate 18,218 of CAMYNZ010000001.1, forward strand.
CCGAGCAAAATGGTATCAAATCAGATTATCAGCGAAATCCAAAGGAAAAAACTTTTTCGTGGCAGAAGGGATCTTTTAAGGCCATGACGTATTATCAGCGTCCGGACATTATTGCCCGCCCGGTTGACAACTCCCAACCGACCTTTGTCCTGCTATGGGATGAGGTTTACCAGAAATATCTGAAGGATCAGCAGTTGAAGCACATACCCCAGAATATCCACACCAGTGATTGGGTCAAAATCCGTTTCATAAACTGAAATATTGGACACGTCCGGGTAAAACATCAATCCGGGTGGGGGTGGTCCCGAATATTTCCCCATCAGGAAGAAGTGTTTTTGCAGGTCGGGTGCGAATGATTGCCGACTTTCCCTTAATAAACCGTACGGCCGGATTTAGCCCGTGAATCCCTTTAAAAATTTTCGGAAACGTTGAAATCAGGCTGATCCGGCTCAGCGGCGACACAATGACTGCGTCAAACAGCCCGTCATCTATTTTAGCGTCAGGCGCCATCAGCATGTCACCACCGGTAAACTTGGAATTGCAGATCTCAACAAAGCAGTTTTCCCCGACGATAACCTCCCCGTCAATATCCAAATCCATACGGTGGAACGTCAATCCCAGGGTATGATAGAAAACACCGATTACATAGCTGAAATCACCGACCCATTTGAAACGAGCCGCCGTCCGGGCCACATCAGTTACGAATCCCAGCCCCATAAGATTGACGAAGTAATACTCCTGGTTTTTCTGAGCAAAGCGGCACACATCAACCTTTTTGGTTACCTGCCGGGATAGGGCGGCAACCCCGTCTGCGAAGGTAAACACTTGCAAATCTTTACCAAAAGAATTACCCCGTCCGGCCGGGATGATCCCCAAGGGGGGCAACTGGCCGTCGCCATGATATTTTAATATGCCGTTTAACACGTGATAATTGGTGCCGTCTCCGCCCACCGAAACCAGCGCGTCATATTCCCTGATGGATATCTGTTTTATGATCTCTGCGGCGTGTCCGTGGTACCGGGTTAAATACAAATCAAACTTGATCAGGTTCGCGTAGAGCAGTTTTTCCACTGCAGGAATCAATTTCCTGGAGTTGGCCTTACCGGAATACGGATTTGCGATCAACGCAATTTTCACTTGTCTCAGATTTTTCCGATTATGTTTCGTTAAGCATGGGCTGCAGCATATCTATGATTTTAGCGTTGGTCGGTACCGGTGCTATCAGCCACACCCGGCGCAGGTGTTTGAGGGGGGCCTGCAGCAAAGCCTGACTGAAAAGCTCGGCAAAATGTTGGGGCACCAGTTTGCCGTGTAGGGTGCCGATTAACGGCAAACCGAGCGCCCGAAGTTTTCTGCGCTCAGCTTCGCGAAAGATCGCATTCAGCGCGCGTTGCACCCATTCCTGCCGGCAGGTCGGATCGTGATTGACATCATGGACGATGGCCAAAAAGCGCATGGGATTTCGACCCTGAACCACGAGACTGCCAACGGATTTTGGCCGGGCTTTGTGCAAATCGTTCATCAACCGAATCGGATGCTCCGGGAGATCACCGATTTTGGGTTCAGCACTCATGACAAGCCAGGTATCCTCCTCGAACGCCAGGGCATCGACTTCAAACGGCGCCGAGCTTTGCGGTGCGGCAACGATGCGAATGGGGCCAAACCTTATTCGGCATTGCAGACCCCCCTTAATCAACCGGAGCGCGGTCCGTTTGTCTGAATGTTCTATCATCATCCCTATTTTATAGTATAGCAGCCACAACAGCCAACCCGGTTTCTATTTTCCCCTCGAAACTGATTAGAACCTGTGCTAATAAACAAGAACATCAGATACCAGGCACGGCTTCATAAAAAATAGCCGTTTCCGTATACATTTTTCAATCATATTACCAGTTGTGGTTTGGAACCACTTTTAACACGGGCACCCAGCCGAAGCAATGCAAACCGGTCTAATTTTTGATATAAAAAGATATGCCATTCACGATGGTCCGGGCATCCGGACAACGGTGTTTTTCAAGGGATGCCCGTTTTCATGCTGGTGGTGCCACAATCCCGAAGGCCTTGAAGGCTCACCCCAGGTCTTGTACAGCAAGGAACGCTGCGTCGGCTGCGGTCACTGCGCCAACCTGTGCCCCTCCGGCGCTTTAAGGCCTGCGCCCGGGGGGGTGGTGTCAGAGCCCGCCCTTTGCGAGAATTGCGGCACCTGTGCGCTGATCTGCCCGGCTGAAGCCCGCGAGCTTGCCGGCAAATATCTAAGCGTCGCAAACCTGATGGAGATCATCGAGAAGGATGTTATATTCTACGATGAATCCGGCGGCGGCGTCACCTTTTCCGGAGGAGAGCCACTGCTGCAGGCCAATTTTCTCCTGGAACTCTTAAAGGCCAGCGGCCGGCGGGATATCCATCGCGCGATAGATACCACCGGCTATGCCGATACCAGCATCCTCATGGAAATCGCTCGTGAAGCAGAATTATTTCTGTTTGACATAAAACTGATGGACCCCCAAAAACACAAACAATACACCGGTGTCTCCAACCGCAAAATACTTCACAACCTTGAACGACTTGCCCGGGAGACTGTCGAAATTACCATTCGTATCCCTCTGATTCCGGGTATCAACGATGACGATGAAAACATCACTCGCACCGGCACGTATATTTCCAGGCTCCCGGGAGTCGAAAACGTTGATATTTTACCGTATCATGAAGCAGCAAGATATAAGTACTTGAAAATAAACGCTAATTATTATACAAAAAATATTTTGGCGCCTGATGGGGACCGGTTATCCGCGGTAGCACAGCGGTTGGAAAGCTTTGGTCTGAAGGTTAAGATAGGAGGCTGATGGAAATGAACAAAAGAATTCAAAGACTTCGTAACGCAAGCTTCAGGGCGGAGCCCTGCATTTCAATTGAACGGGCTGTTCTTGAAACCGAGTTTTACCAGAAGAATTACGGTAAACATTCAGTGCCTGTGACGCGAGCGCTTTTTTTTAAATATCTGTGTGAAAAGAAAACAATCTATCTGGGAGAGGATGAACTTATCGTCGGTGAACGCGGACCTTTTCCCAAGGCGGTTCCAACGTATCCCGAATTGACCTGTCACACCTCGGCAGACCTTAACATATTAGACACCCGGCCCATGACACGCTACAAAATTTCTGAAGAAGATATCACAGGCTACGAGAAAGTCGTTATTCCTTACTGGCAGGATAGATCCATGCGTGACCGCATTTTCAACCATGTTCCGAAAAATTGGCGGCTGGCATACGAAGCAGGTCTGTTTACGGAGTTCATGGAGCAGCGGGCACCGGGACACACGACGCTTGACGGCCTTATCTATCGAAAGGGCATGCTGGATTTCAAGCGTGAAATTACCGAACGTATCGGCGCTCTGGATTACCAGAATGACCCCCGGGCGGCTGATAAAGCCCAACAACTCAAAGCCATGGATATCGCCTGTGATGCCGCCATCATATTTGCCGAACGTCATGCTGACCTGGCCGATAAAATGGCCAATAAGCAGGCAGATTCACAACGTAAACGCGAACTGAAACGGATTGCGGCCAACTGCCGTTGGGTGCCGGCCAATGCTCCCCGGAATTTCTGGGAAGCCATCCAAATGTATTGGTTTGTTCATCTGGGAACCATTACCGAACTCAATGGGTGGGATGCCATGAATCCGGGACACCTGGATCAGCATTTATTTCCATTTTACGAAAAAGAGCTGGCTGAAAAAATACTCGACCGTGAGAAGGCCAAAGAGCTGCTCAGTTGTTTATGGATCAAGTTTAACAATCACCCTGCCCCACCCAAGGTGGGCGTTACAGCCCAGGAAAGCGGCACCTACAATGATTTTACCAACATTAATCTCGGCGGCCTTACACGCGACGGGGCAGACGGGGTGAACCCGGTTTCTTATCTGATTTTGGAAGTAATAGATGAAATACACCTGCTCCAACCGGGCAGTAACGTCCAGATCAGCGAAAAAACACCCGATCGCTTCTTAAAAGCCGCATGTCGTATAATTCGCCAGGGATATGGCTATCCCTCGGTCTTTAACACCGAAGCAGTTGTCATGGAACAGGTGCGCGTCGGAAAGACCATTGAAGACGCCCGGGAAGGGGGTTGCAGCGGTTGTATCGAGACCGGCGCCTTCGGCAAGGAAGCATATATTCTGACCGGTTATCTTAATGTTCCCAAGCTTCTCGAGCTGGCTCTCAACAACGGCGTTGATCCGTTAAGCGCAAAGCAAGTCGGTCTTACGACCGGTAACCCTTACGGTTTTAAAGACTTCGACCAACTATACGGGGCCTTTGAAAAACAGCTGCATTATATCGTGAATCTGAAGATTGGCCTCAATAATTATATAGAACGAATATTTGCTGCGAATGCCCCGGCGCCTTTTCTCTCGGTAGTGATCAGTGATTGTCTTACCAAGGGCCAAGACTACTATGATGGCGGGCCCCGATACAACACGAACTACCTCCAATGCTGCGGCATCGGTACAATTACAGACAGCCTCAGCGCAATAAAAAAGCATGTATTTGAGGATCAGACGCTAACGATGAAACAACTGTTGAATACGCTGGCCAACAACTTTGAAAATGATGAGGCGCTGCGTCTGTTTTTGCAAAACAAGACACCGTTTTTTGGCAACGATGAAGAGGCAGCCGACACCATCATGCAAAAAGTGTATCAATCACTCCTGCAAGCCATCGACGGAAAATCCAACACCAAAGGCGGTCTCTACCATCTAAATATGCTCTCCACCACCTGCCACGTATATTTCGGCAAAATGCTGGGAGCATCCGCAAATGGCCGGTTGGCCGGACAGCCCGAATCCGACGGCACATCTCCCTCCCATGGTGCTGATCGTAATGGTCCGACGGCTGTCATCAGGTCATTGGGCAAAATGGATCAGATAAAATCCGGCGGAACCCTCCTGAATCAGCGGTTTTTACCCAGTATTGTGGAAAGGGAAGAGGATCTTGAACAACTGGTGCATCTGATCCGAACCTATTTTAAGTTCGGCGGGCACCATATTCAGTTCAATATTGCAGATACAGAAACACTCCGGCAGGCCCAAAAAAATCCGGCCGAGTACCGCGACTTGTTGGTCCGCGTGGCCGGTTACAGCGATTACTTTGTCGATTTAGACGGGTCCATCCAGCAGGAAATCATCGATCGCACCGCGCATGAATCTTTTTGAGATCGCCGGTATCAGCTGTTCATGAGGATCGAGCCCAGCATACTTTGTTGATTCTCACCCTAATGATCCGATAATATATTAACTTGAAACCGGTCCGGAAATTATTTTTTTTAACAGACGGTCTTCTATCTCAATTTGTGCACTTTGCATGTTATTGGCCTGTTTCCCGGCCAGAAAAATCCGGCTGATCTCTTCGGCATAATACACGGCCGTATTAAAGCCGCTTGATACAGCTTTTTCAATGACCTGCCAGTCTCCTGTTTTTACATAGTCTTCAAAAGCCGACCGCATTTCGGGGAAAAGGGTTTTGGCCAGGCCGTCCAGAAAAGCGACATAAAAGCCCAGCATGGCGGCACTGCGTTTTTTTATGATGTGCGGAAGGGTGCCGTAAACATTGGTGTCGGCCAGCATATCTTTGATCGCTCTGGTGAGAAGTTCAACCGGTGTGTGCGGAAATTCGTTTATTACCTGACGCCAGATCCCGGCATCAAAAACTGTATCGCGTATTTCACCAACCTCGTGGTAAATGTAGGTTTCCCTCTGGACGTTATAAATTGCAGCCAGGTTGGACCGCAGCATTTTGAGATCTTGATCTTTAATTCCGCAAGCTTGCAGGGCAAAATTAAGTGCGGGACGCCCTGATTTTTTAATATAAAATATTTGATCCCAGAGGAAAAACGTTCCCGATTCTTTCCTCAAAAGGATGGATTCGTCCTGCAGGAGGGCCGGTATGGTCAACAAATCGCGTGCCAGCTCCCGTCCCAGAGTATATACCGTGAATCCATCCGTGTTGCCTTTGTCCTCAATCCGGGCAAGAAAAAATGTGGGCTTCAGACTGCGGGCATACCCGGCCCCGTAAAAGAGACCATGGGGTTCAAGCACCGCGTTGATGCGTTGGGTATCGAAGGGCTCGTAAGTGCTACCCAGTAGAGATAATTCCCGGTAATCATTTTCAGCGAGTTGTTCCCAGACCTGCTCCTTTTCTCCAATCCAGTCAAGAATCGCTGATGAATCTTTCTCCAACCAGGGATCTAATCCCTTTTCCCACTTGTATAGATCACGCAACCGCAGGGCCAGGCCACAGACGGAAAAAAGACCGGCGTGGTGGGAATCGGATATATCACAGTTATTGAGCACCTGATGAATCAAATTGTCGAGTTCGCGCATCCTGTCATCCTATACCAGGCGTGGGTTGTCACGCAAATCCTGTTTTAGGATTTCCCTGTTTGAAATTAATCAGATTATGGTAATTGTCAAAATAACCATTTGCCGGGAAACTCGAGAAATTGTCGTTTCGGAGGCAGTTTGGGTGAGAACCATACAGGCACACTCGCCCTCAGAGCCTCCGGCGAAGAATGATCACATATCGATTCTTCGCCGGAGACGCCCTACCCTGGGGAGGGGGGAGTAATAATTGGGTCGGGTTATCTGATGGGTAAAATCTCTATTTCAACCCGCCGGTTTTTGGCCCGGCCGGTTTTGGTCTTGTTGGAAGCTATCGGTTTTGTTTCCCCGAAACCTTCAACCGATAACCGTTCGGCACCGATACCCTGCGCCGCCAGGTAACTGGCAACACGCCGGGCGCGTATCGTAGAAAGGGTCCGATTATAGCTTTGTTTGCCGACACTGTCGGTATGTCCGAAAATATTGATCCGGGTATCTTCGTATTCCACAAGAACCCTGGACAGCGATTTCAACACCTCATTAAATCCCGGTTTTATTTTGTGAGATCCGGTGGCAAACGTGAGGTGACCGGGCATATTCAGGCGAATGGTTTGCCCATTACGGGTGACATCTACGCCGGTTTGATTCAAACTTTCCCGGAGCTGAGTTTCCTGGGAATCCATTAAAGATGCCGGGGTGCGATTGGCTGCTACCGTCCGGCCTTTAGCGGCTGAATTGCCGACTTTATTTTCATTTGAAAAAGGCGTTGTTATACACCCAGCTATTAGCAGGGCACCGGTTAAAATGGTTGTGGTAATTGCATAAGCTAACGATTTCATGGAGACCTCCACTTGCTTTGGCCGCTTGAGTAGATCGGATGCTCAAAACCTTGCGCCCGTATCAACCCTGAAGGGAACAGCCGATTTCTAAAGCTCATGAAGACATGTGTTCAAGTCCAAATGCCCGGGGATGCCCGAACCTTCAATCGACCGGGTTTTTAATAAGCAACATTCTTGCCATATTTATTAAACAACATAGTAACATATTGAAATTTATTTAAAAATAGGAAAAAGCAATTTTTTGAATTCGGTCGGTAGGAATAAATTTTCACAATTGGTGCTTGAAATTGTAAGTGCAAAGTAGTCATATGTAACGGGGAATACGAAATAGTAATAGAAATTGCGGAATTAGAATCTAACGGTCAGCTGCCCGTCAAATTTTAAGTTTTATCCGCCAGTGTTCTTTGGCGGACTGGTTCGCCAGAGTTCTTTGGCGGATTGCAAGCGCCATTGAGCATTTGGGATAACTTTTTGGGTAAGAGAGGATACGTGGTGCAGGCCATCGAAGGGATAATTTAAAGGCGCGGAGGGTTTTGATCCTCATCGCGGATGACGTTGTGATTGGATGTGCTGGCTACGGTTTTTTGTGATAACGAAGGATCCCCTGAAAAATGATTTCGGGATGATATTTTACGCACAATAACTGCCGACATCCAGGTCGCTACAAGACTGATAAAGGCAAATATTCCTATGAGGATTATAATTCTTTCCCCGGTTTCATTTGTCCATTGTACTTGCTCGCCGGCAAAATACCCGATTCCAACGAACAAAACAACTTGAACGGCTACCGAAATACCATCCACGATCAAAAACCGGCGCCACGAATAATGGGCCGCTCCGGCAGCGACGTAGGCAACCGCGCGTATACCAAACGTAAAGCGGGCCAGAAAAAGGGTCCAACCGCCCCGGGATGCGAAAGCTTTCTGGTAGGACTCGAGCCGCTTGGCACCCAAAGATCGCTTCAAAAAAGCCGATAGCGTCGGGCGATTAAAGAACCAGTAAGCGATGGCAAAAAGAACCGCATCTCCGGTTACTATTGCCACATACCATAATCCAAGACTTGCCACAGGGGGGCTGATCTGTTTAAAAATAGCATATCCTCCCCCCATAAGGATGGGATTTTCCGGAATCGGAAAACCCAGTGCTACCACAAACAGGGAAAGGGCGATAGCCCAGAACACAGACCGGATGCTCATCGCGGCAGGTTTCTATTTGAATCAAACTGGAAGATCATATCAACTGCTAAATCTAGTTTTCTGCACCGAACTTCAGACTGGCAATAGCATTCATATTTAACCGGGTAGGTATCTCACAACCGCATCCGATCGTCAAGTAGCACCCGGTGGATACCGGTTTTCAACCGGAAAGTCAACTATCATACCGAGCCCAGCACGGGACGGCTTGTCTTTCCCCGCCAGGAACGGAGAAGGTCAAAAGCACTCCAGTGCTCCAAAAGGTGCACTTGCAGCCGCGTGCAAAACAACCGGTTTGGATGGCAAGAAATCAATTTTTATCTTTAAAATTTGTTGCGATTTACGTTCAATCCGTTATCTTAGTCCAAGGGCCAGGATTTTTGATTGGCCCCTGATCTTAAATGGTGCCATCCTTTGAAAAAATATCATCTTCGGATGGGCACTGACAGGCGCCCACCCGAAAATCCTACTAACTAAAAGACTGGAAAGGAGACATAAAAAATGGTTCCATGGGAATCGTATTTACAGAAACAAAAATCACAGCACATGGAGGATTTTCTTGACTTTCTTCGCATTGCGAGCATTTCCAGCCTGCCCGAGCACGCCGCTGATGTAATGCGTGCCGGGGAATGGGTTGCGGCCCGTCTGGAGACCGCCGGTATCGAGAAGGTTAAAATCTTGCCGACAGGCGGACATCCGGTCGTTTATGGAGAATGGTTGCACGCTTCCGGCAAACCGACCATCATGATTTATGGACATTTTGATACCCAGCCTGTGGATCCCATCCATCTCTGGAACCAGCCACCGTTTGACCCGGTAATTGACAACAGTCGTGTTTATGCTCGGGGAGCATCCGATGACAAAGGTAACATGCTCATTCCGATCCTGTCGGTGGAGGCAATGTTAAGAAGTCAGGGCGAACTGCCGGTTAATGTAAAGTTTTTTTTCGAAGGACAGGAAGAAATCGGTAGTCCACAGTTGCCTGCATTCATTGCTTCTCACCGGGACTTGCTGGCGTGTGACCTGGTGCTGAGCGCCGATGGCGGCCAGTGGGAAGAAGACCAGCCGGCTTTACAACTCGGCCTGCGAGGGCTTTGTGCCGTTCAGGTCGATATCCAGGCGGCCGCACACGATGTTCATTCAGGCACCTATGGCGGAACCTTCCAAAATCCGATTCACGCCCTGGTAAACCTCATCGATTCGATGCACAATGCCGAAGGTAAGATTTTAATAGATGGATTTTATGATGATGTCCGTTCACTTTCAGATGCAGAGCGTGCCCAGATCGCTCAGGTGCCATATAATGATTCGGACTATAAGGCCGAACTCGGTGTGGCCGAGCTATTTGGTGAACCCGGCTACACGACCTATGAGCGTGCCTGGACCCGACCCACGCTGGAAGTAAACGGTATATGGGGCGGTTTCCAGGATGAGGGGCTCAAAACCGTCATCCCGAGCACAGCCCACGCAAAGATAAGCTGTCGCTTGGTACCCGAACAGCCACCCGAAAAAATCATCCAATTAGTTACGGCCCATGTAAACAAACATGCACCGCCGGGTTTAAAAACTTCGGTTTATCAATTGGCCAGCACGGCCGAGCCGTATTTAATCCCATTTAATCATCCGGGCAACCAGGCGGCGCAGACGGTTCACAAAGCGCTTTTTAAAAAAGAGCCCTACATCACCAGAATGGGCGGGAGTATACCGATCTGCAGTCTTATATTGAAACACCTGGGTGCCTATACCGTCAATTTCGCCTTTGGTCTGCAAGATGAAAATGTGCATGCCCCCAATGAATTTTTCAGGCTCGCCAGTTTTGAACGCGGAAAGAAAGCCTATTGCCTGATTCTGGAACAACTTAAACAGCTTGAAACGCAAAGTTAGAACCGGGGCGGGATAATTTTTTCACGAAAAATGGAGAAGGGAGACAAGATGAGGCAGATCACACTTGGCAAAACGGGTCTGTGCGCAACGCGCTTAGGATTCGGTGGTATACCGATCCAGAGAGTCAGTGAAAATCAGGCCATAAAAACCGTAAGGCATGCAGTGAAATGCGGCGTGGACTTTATCGATACTGCCCGGGCTTACACCACCAGCGAAAAACGTATCGGTCTGGCACTGAAAAATTTAAACAAAAAAGTAATAGTGGCTTCCAAATCAACAAACAGAAAGCCGGCGGATTTGCGACAGGACCTGGAAACAAGCCTTGCGAATCTCCAAAGGGACTATATCGATCTGTATCAGTGCCATTATGTCAAAAATGAGGAGGATTATCAGCAGATAATCTCTCCCAGTGGAGCCCTTGAGGTGCTCATAAAGGCGAAAGCAGAGGGATTAATCGGTCATATCGGCATTACCAGCCACAGCCTGGATCTTGTTGATCGGATCCTGGACGATGATATTTTCGAGACCATCATGGTCTGTTTCAGCTTTCTGGAACCGGCTGCGCGTGAAAAAATCATCCCTAAAGCAATTAAAAAAAATGTAGGTCTAATCGCCATGAAATCTTTTTCAGGCGGGGTTCTCGACAATCCGCGGCTGGCGTTAAAATATGTGCTTTCCCATCCGCAAATTTTGGTAATCCCCGGGGTGGAGAGCAAAAAAAAATTTGATGAAAACTGGAGCGTATTCCAGGGCAGCTGGAAATTGGAGGATGATGAAAAAAGCGAAATTGAGAATATCCGCCTGCGATACACCAAAAATTTTTGCCGACGCTGTGATTACTGCCAACCCTGTTCGGAAGATATTTCCATTCAGATGATTCTGGGATTGCGTTATTCAGTTAGACGCTTCGGTGATGGTTTTCTTAATAACAATTGGGTCAAAGAAAACATTGAAAAGGCCCGTCAGTGCTCTGCCTGCGAGGAATGCATGCCGCGCTGCCCTTACGATCTGCCCATACCGGATCTCATCCAAAAAAATATCGAGTGGCTGGATGAAGGATGAAAGTAAATGGGTATCCGATTGGGTTAAAATAGGAGATCGATCATGGATAAAATAGAACGCGTAGATAACGTGTTAAACGATAAAAGGGTCGACAGGCCGCCCGTCTCTCTCTGGTATCATTTCGGTATCCAGCACGCAGGCGGCGAGCAGTTTGCCAGGATTACCCTGGAATATTTCAACACCTATGATTTTGATTTTCTCAAGGTCATGAACGATTATTTTTATCAACCACCCCGGGGCCTGGAAGCAGTCAAAACCAGGCAAGACCTCAAACGGATAACCCGCTTTGATGTAGAAAACTCTGACTGGAAAGAACAGTTTGCGGCCCTGGAGATCATCGCCAACGCGCTGGACGGTAACGCCTATTTTATCGATACGGTTTTTGACCCCTGGCAGAGCCTCAAGCGCAACATGGCCGGAGAAAATATAAAGTCCCTGATGGCCAATGAACCTGAGGCTGTGCTGGAAGCACTGGACATTGTGACAGAAAATCTGGTTGCCTATTGTAAAAAATCACTGAGCATCGGCGCTGCAGGCATATTTATGTCGGTGTCGGCCGCTGCTGAAATCGTCACCCGAGATGAATTTTTAAAATTTGTAAAGCCCTTTGCCATAAAGGTCTTTGAATCCATAGCCGGGCTGGGCAGGATGAACACGGCTCACATTCATGGTGAAAATTTGTTCTTTGACGATGTACTGGATTTTCCCGTGGATATTTTTAATTGGTGGGACCGGGGACCCAAGGGACCTTCACTCAAATATGTCAAACAACGGATTAACGGCTGTGTAATGGGGGGAATCGATCAGACCATTGTGTGCAGAAACACCCGGATGTTTTTGAGAGATCATGTTCGGGAGGGGATTGAACTGGGGGGCCAGAAAAGGTTTTTTCTGGCCAACGGTTGCAGTATTGCAACCTGGACATACCCCGGAGCCGTGCATGCCATTGTAGAGGCCGCCAAAGCAGCCGGTGAGCGTTAGCCCACCTGAGGCGGATAAAATGGGATTTTGAGGTCAACGACCACCTGCGAAGCGGGTGGTTTGCATTATCGGCCATAGGCCGAAGATGCAAAAGCACTTCAGTGCTTTACTCGGTGCACTTGCAACCGGGGGCGGAGCGCCCGGTTTGTATGGCAAGAAACCACTTCTAGTTTTATGTCCCAGGAATAAGTTTAAAAAATCATGCAGCGGTTTGAAAGCCTTTGTTGAATTTTGTAACTTAATTGCGGGATACAACCTTAGAAGTGGTTTCAAAACCTCAGATTGTGTTCGAGGGCAAGGCGTCGATTCGGTTTAAAAGCGGAGCGTACACGCAGTATGTGAGCATTTTAAACCGGATCGCAACGCA
>CAMYNZ010000002.1 GCA_947259865.1 uncultured Desulfobacterales bacterium
CTTTTTTGTGCTGTATTTGCAATGTCTACGATGACGAAGGTGTTTGACCGGGAACATGGAATCTTACCAATTCGGCAATCTCGCCATCGCCTTTGACAAAGAAGGGGCTAACCGCTACACCAAGGTGACCTACCCGATCCGCTATGGGAGATTCTGCGAGATAAAAACACCGGAATACTGCTTTCAATAAGGGAGAACCGGCTATGTTTAAAGTCAGTGTCATGTACCCGAACCAGGAAGGCGCCAGATTCGATATGGAATATTACCGGCACACCCATATGGATCTCGTAAAAAAGCATCTGAAACCTTTTGGACTGGTTAAAATCGGCGTGGAGAAAGGCGTATCGGGTGGCGGCGATCAACCGGCCCCGTATATCTGTATCGGCAAGCTCTATTTCGAATCGGCCGGTGATTATGACAGGGGCATTGCCGAGGTGGGTCAAATATTACGCGGCGATATTCAAAGATTCACAGACATCACTCCGATTCGACAAATTAGTGAAATATTAGAATAACCCCGGGACTGGATACCAGTTTTTGTCGAAAATTCAGTACTGTCCGACAAAGCCTGAACCTGAAAGGTTTTCATAGATACAGCGTCTATCGTTTTATTTTCCTTCCTATTTTCCCGCGGTTACACCCCTGCGCTTAATTGCAGTATTGATTTTATGCTGTTTTTTTAGTATAATTCAAATTACTTACAAAAATCTGCCCGCCTTAAAGCCGAAAATATTTTCAGTTGTTTCGGAACGCGTGAATTTTATCCCGTAGAAAAAGTAATACCCCAAAAAATTTAATCTGAATTTTTGAAAGTTATTATGAAAAGGTTGATTGAACATGGGAACTGCAAATTTGGAAACCGTTAGCGTGTCCGGCCGGGAAATTTATCAAAAGATATATGACAACATTCAAAGGGTGATGAAAGGGCAATCAGATGCCATCCGCAAGCTTTTGTCTGCCTTTGTCAGCGGCGGGCATGTTTTGCTGGATGACTACCCGGGAACCGGCAAAACCACCCTGGCCAAAGCCCTGGCACTCTCTATCGATGCCGAATTCAAGCGCATACAATTTACGCCGGATCTATTACCGTCTGATATCCTGGGGATTTCTGTTTTTGACCAAAACGATCAATCTTTTCATTTTCATGCAGGACCCATATTCGCCAATATTGTTCTGGCCGACGAGATCAACCGGGCCTCACCCCGAACCCAATCCGCGCTGCTGGAAGCCATGGCGGAGTCCCAGGTCAGCATTGACGGCAAATTGAGACAGCTGGAGGATCTTTTTTTCGTCATTGCCACCCAGAATCCGGTGGAATCCCGGGGAACCTACCCCCTGCCGGAGGCTCAAATGGATCGATTTGCCCTCCAGTTCAGCCTTGGATATATAACCCCCGAAGAAGAGGTGGCTGTTTTAACAGACCAGATGCAGCACCATCCCATCGATACCATTGAACCCTGTGTTTCCATGCAGGAAATTATCATTCTGAAACAGCAGGTAAAGCAGGTGCGCATCAGTCCGGAAATGAAGCGCTACCTGGTGGATCTAGTGAATACAACCCGATCATCGGCCGGTGTTCAGTTAGGGGCCAGCCCAAGAGCGTCGCTGGCGTTAATGAAGGTCTCCCAGGCCCTGGCCCTTTTTGATGGCTATGAATTCGTGACCCCCGAACACATCCAGGAAGTTGCCGTGCCGGTGATTGGCCACCGTCTGGTGATGGATCCCCAGGCCCGTTTTTCCGGAACAACTGCCGAAGGCATCGTGGAAGAAATTCTCAAATCTGTCCCGGTCCCGGCCTGAAGGGGCTGTCTGTGCGAAAGCTTCGCCTTTTCTGGCGGAGCTAAGATAGGTCTTGCCGTGCGGGAGAGTACGCTTTAGGCCTGCGGGAGCATTCGGTTTTTGCAAAGTCATGAAACGAATTTTATACAATACTTTCCGCCTTACCTATGCCGCTAAAAAATGGTTTGCGAGGAAATTCACGGCCAGCGGACGGGTGGTTGTTTTATGCCTGGCGGCTTCCGCGTTTGTCGGCCTGGATACCAAACAAACCATGGCCTATCAGGCATTTACTTTTCTACTGGCTATCGTGGTTATCGCCATGGTGTCCAGCCTGTTTTTTCGCTGTCGCCTCAGCGTTACCCGGATCTTGCCCCGTTTCGGTACCGCCGGTGTAAAACTGGCCTACCGCATTGTGGTTAAAAACCAAACCGGTAAAACTCAAAGCGGACTGACAATTTTTGAAAACTTTGAGGATCCCTGTCCGAGTTTTAAAGAATTCAACGAAACACCCGAACCGGCAGAAAAGAAGCGGAATCTATTTGACAGAACTTTTGGATACTATCGCTGGCTCTGGTTGATTTCAAAAAAACAGCAGGCCGCAACCCGGGCAGTGACGATGCCGCCGCTTCAACCCAACAGCGAAACAGAAGTCCTCATCGAAATTACACCTTCACACAGAGGGATTGTCAGCCTCACCGGTTTCACGATTGCCCGCCCTGATCCTTTCGGTTTTTTCAATGCCTGCATGACCGTTTCTCTGCCGCAATCCCTTTTGATTCTGCCAAAGCGCTATGATCTGCCGCCGGTGGGACTTTCCGGGACTCGAAGATACCAATCCGGCGGGGTCGCACTGGCTTCAACCGTAGGGGATTCAGAAGAATTTGTATCCCTGCGGGATTACCGCCCCGGGGATCCGCTTCGAAAAATTCACTGGAAAAGCTGGGCCAAAATCGGCAAGCCGGTCATAAAAGAATACCAGGATGAATTTTTTGTCCGGCACGCGTTGATCCTGGATACGTTTCAAAAAACAGAGCACAGTGAAATTTTAGAAGAAGCCGTATCGATAGCGGCTTCTTTTGCCTGTGAGATCCAGACCCAGGAGTCACTGCTGGATCTGATGTTTGTAGGCCTTGAAGCCTATTGCTTTACATCCGGAAGAGGCCTGGCCCATACAGACAAGATGTTGGAAATTCTGGCGGCCGTTGTCGGGTGCCGTGACAAATCATTCGATTATCTGACGCCCGTGGTCATCAGCAGGGCGTCAATGCTGAGCGGTTGTATCTGTGTATTTCTTGGCTGGGATGAAGAAAGAAGAAAATTAATTGGCTATCTTAAAGCCCTGGGCATACCGGTCCTGGTGCTGGTCATCACAAATGGCGAGGGCAGCAGTGACGGTTATGATCCCGGGCCGATGCTGGATAAACCGGAAGATTTCCACCTGCTGCCATCGGGAAAAATTCAAGAAGGATTGATGGAACTATGAAAACGCCGTCGCTTCTGCTGGGTGCCGCCCTGATATTCTGGGGATGGCAGACCGGCTTATGGATTTTAGCCGTGGTGATGGCGATTGTCTTTGAGAGCGCGCGTCTCATCCGTTTGAGATGGGATCTGTCTACCGCGGATTTCAGGCGTATCTCGGATCTGTGTAGTTTGCTGTTTGTGATCCTGCTAGTTTATCTCTTAGTATCGGACCGGTCCGATTATTTTCTGATTGTGCTTGTCAAATGGCTGCCGATCATCTTTTTCCCGCTCCTGGTTGCGCAAGCCTATGCAACCAGGGATCGTGTAGACATAAGTGCACTTTTTTTATTGCTGAGAAAGAAGAAGAAAGAAGATAAAAAACAAAAATCCACCGCCGTTAACCTGACCTATCCCTATTTCGCCATTTGTATTTTATCTGCCAGTGCAGCCAATGTCAGGGATGTCTATTTTTACCTGGGTCTGTTCGGCCTTTCCGCCCTGGCCTTCTGGTTTGTGCGGTCAAAAAGATTTTCTGTCCTGCTTTGGCTGGGTCTGATAGCCATTGCCGGCGGTACCGGTGTGGCAGGGCATATCGGACTGCATAGCCTTCAACTCACAATTGAACAAAAAGGACTGGAATGGTTCACCGGTTTTAATCATCAAGGGATAGATCCTTTTCAGACCCAAACCGCCATTGGTGATATCGGATTGCTGAAACCGTCGAGCAGGATTATCTTCAGGGTAAAACCCGAAGATTCTCAGACCACTCCCATGTTTCTGCGCGAAGCGATATATGACGCTTACAGCTTCTCAATGTGGTTCATCTCTAAATCTGAGTTTACGCCCGTGAGACCGGAAAAGAACGGAACGTCCTGGCACTTCAAGCGCGGCGCTGCCCATCATCGTTCAATCATTGTTTCTTCAAAGCTTTACAAAGGCGAAGGGGTATTAAAACTGCCGGGCGGTGCGTTTCAGGTAGACCGATTGCCGGTGGTCAAAATGGAGCGAAACATATTCGGCACCGTGAAAGTGGAAGGGGGACCCGGCCGGGTGGATTACCGGGTTCGCTTTGATAAGGCTTCCGACAGCGGCAGTCCGCCGGTGCCAATGGATCTTTTTATCCCGGCCAAAGAAAAACCGGCCCTCGATAAAATCGTCAGCCAACTGGGACTTGAAGGAAAGCCACCAACACAGATATTGAAGACGGTCGAAACCTTTTTCCGAAAAAATTTCAGCTATTCCCTTTTACTGAGCGGCCAGGGGCCTAGTTCAACCCCGCTAGCGACATTTTTGCTGCAAACCCGCTCCGGACACTGTGAATACTTTGCAACGGCAACCGTACTTCTTCTGCGGGCCGCCGGTATACCGGCACGCTACGTAAAGGGCTATTCGGTTCACGAATTCAGCCATCTGGAAAACCGATTTGTTGTCCGTGACCGGCATGCCCATGCCTGGACGTTGGTGCACCTGGCCGGCGCCTGGTACCCATTTGATACAACCCCGGCTGCCTGGGCCAGCATCGAGGACGCGGCTGCTCCCGGTTGGGAATTTATCTCCGATTTCCTGTCCTTTTGCCGCTTCAAACTCATGGAGTGGATACGGCAGGCAAGAAAGAGCAGCGCAATAAAATATGTGTGGTGGCTGGCTGTCCCGATTTTATTTATACCCCTGCGCCGGTTTTTGGGCCGCAAGCAGGTGTCACGGGATGATGCCGGAAACCCGCTGCAGGAAACCGCGCATCTTTTGACCGGCTCGGATTCCGAGTTCTATATGATCGAGAAAGCCCTGAACAAATCAGGTTTTGTGCGGCACCCATCGGACACTTTACAAAACTGGATCACAAAATTGCAACATAATCGAAGCGCAATCTCCTGGATGAAGGGCTTGAGATCCATCCTGGAACTTCACTACCGCTATCGCTTCGATCCCAACGGTATCCAATCAACAGAGAGGGCTGCATTAAAATCCGGTGTACAAGCATGGCTGGACGAATATAACAAAATTCCGGACAACCGAGCCCAAAAATCTTAACACGACCATTGATCCCAAACAGAAGGGGATCGAAATTTAAATTTTGGCCTTCGACTGCTCCCGGAGCATTCAGCCGCTTGTCAGGTTCAAACATTTTTGTCTGTGCACACCATCACGGCTCCGTTTTCTGTTTAATCATCCGATGCCTGTCTCTCAACAAAGATAACGCCCAGGTGGCTATTTCAAGGGTTGGGAAGACCATTATCCTGTTTTGGGATTCAAACCTTTTGGCGACCTCCCGCGTATTGGGGCCGTAGGTCCAGGCTATCACGGGCTTGCGGGCAGGGGATTCTTCCAGCACCTGATTAAGTGCCTCGGACACGTCAAGAAAAGAGAACTCGGGCAGCGGCGCAATGGCGATACAGATAACACCGTCAACAGCCGGATCGTTCAACACGGCCTTTAGGGCTGCCGAATACACTTTGTGTGCGCTGTTGAGCATAACTGCCGGCCAGATATCAAGGGGATTGCCGAGGGGCATCCAGCCGGGGGAAAGTGCTGCCAGTTGATTAACTGTTCGGGGCGATAAAACGGCAAGCTCCAGGCCATGTTTTTCCAATCCATCACTGACCATAATTCCCGCCCCGCCACTGTAGGTGATTACACCGACGCGACTGCCTTCCATGGGGGGCAGGTTATGCAAGGTCTTTACGGCATGGGACATTTGTCCCCCTTCTTCCAAAAATGTAACACCCACCTGTTTTAAACCTGCTTTAACCACCTGATAATTACCGGCCATGCTGCCGGTATGAGACATCGCCGCCCTGGCGCCTGTTTTGCTGCTGCCGCTTTTGTGCACCACAATCGGCTTTTCCTTAACTATCCGGCCGGCCAGTGTAAGAAAATCCCTGCCCTGGTTCATGCCTTCCATGTGAATGGCGATAATCTTTATTTCAGGATCCCGGCCTAAATACTTCAATGCGTCATAAAACCCGACATCACAGGCATTGCCCAGATCAACAGCTTTACCTATCTTTCCGCTAAACATGTTGGGTCCTACCAGATGGATACCGGATTGACATATTAAACCCACCGGCACTCTATCTTTGGTCACCGGCATAAATGAAGTTGTGAAATTGTCAAAACTGTTGATCACCCCCAGGGTATTGGGACCCAGAATCCTGATCCCATTGCTTGCAGCGATGTCTGTCATTTGCCGCTGCATCTCTTTGCCGTGCTGATCCGCATCGGTGAATCCCTGGTTAACAACGATAGCTGCTTTAATTTTTGCAGCAACGCAGTCTTTGAGAATATTAACCGTCATCTCCCGCGGCGCGCTTATAACTGCCAGATCGATTTTCTTTTTTACGGCTTTTACATTGGGATACGCTTTTTGTCCGAGGATTTCGGTGCTGTTGGGATTAACGGGATATATTTTGCCGCCATAGCCGAATGCGATCATGTTTTCCATGAGATTGAAGGCCCCCGGCCCGCTCCTGCGACTAATCCCAATAAGGGCCACGCTGTTGGGATTCATAAAATTTTGCATGAAGTAACCTTTTTAATAACTTATAAAGGGTTGCGTATGGTGAAATAAATGTGGCAAAGTAATGACCGGGTGTCAATCATGAATAATAGAGTTTGGGCAGCCGCCTTCAGGCTGTCAACGGGCAGCACCTACGAGGTGGACATTGCAATTTTCCTATTCTCAAAAAAGAGAGTCCCGTAGTTTTGCGCAACGGTCGGTAGCTATGGGGTGCCGGGGTATGGTTGCATCAAGCCAGCAATTAGCAACTCTTAGCGGTTATAAAGCGTTGAACAAAGGCGGAAACGCCATAGATGCTGCAGTCGCCATGGTAAGCACCTTAAGTGTGGTGGAACCCCATTCGGTCGGTATTGGCGGTGATGCCTTCGCGCTGATCTATCTGGCAGAGGAAGATAAGCTCATTGGTATAAACGGCAGTGGTCGGGCACCCTATCGCGCGAACCTTGATTGGTTCAGCCAAAGGCAGATCGAAGTTATGCCTGAAAGGGGGATTTTATCCGTAACGGTTCCGGGTGCTTTGCATGCCTGGGCAAAAGTCGTTGAACGTTATGGTAACTTAGGGCTAAACCAGCTGCTGGAGGATGCTATAGACTATGCTGAAAATGGATTTCCTGTCACCGAGGTTATTGCCGGTGAATGGAAAAACGCAAAAGATTTACTCCTCGCTCACAAGAGCGCATCAAAAGTCTACCTTGTAAATGGTGACGTCCCCCATCCAGGGCAAATTTTCCATAATAAGGATCTAGCCCGAACCTATCGGAAAATTTCGTCAGAGGGGACCGCCAGCTTTTACCGGGGTGATATTCGTGATGCCATTATAGCGTTTTCAAGCCGAAATGGCGGTCTGCTCTCGCAAGAGGATTTTGAAAATCATGAATCGACCTGGGTACAACCCCTGGCGACCGATTACCGGGGATACACTGTTTACGAGTTGCCGCCCAACGGGCAAGGTATTGCAGCTCTGGAAATGTTAAATATTCTGGAAGGATACGATATGGGTCGCATGGATTACAACGGCCCGGAACATCTTCATCTTCTTATCGAGGCTAAGAAAGCTGCATTTGGTGATCGAGACAACTGGGTCACGGATCCCGCATTCGAGGACGTGCCGGTCAGCAGATTAATATCAAAAGAATATGCAGATCAAGTCAGACAAAGGATCAATCACAAAAAAGCCACGGTCCCCCCCCTGCCTTCTCTTCCATCAAAAGGTACGGACACGGCCTATGCCACAGCCGTTGATCAAAGTGGAAATGCGGCTTCTTTCATAAGCAGTATCTATATGCCATTTGGTTCCGCAATGGTAGTGGATGGAACCGGCATTGTGCTCCAAAACCGGGGGCACGCTTTCTCATTAAACCCCGTTGACCGCAATAAGTTGGAACCGCACAAACGACCTCTGCATACCATCATACCGGCGATGGTCTTTAAAGACGGTCGTTTTATCATGAGCTTCGGTGTTATGGGTGGAGACATGCAACCCCAGGGGCACGTACAATTTTTGATAAATCTCATTGATTTCAAAATGAATCTCCAGGAAGCGATTGATGCGCCAAGAATAAGACACTTTAAGGGGCGAGAGGTGTATTTGGAAGACGGCATCCCGGACGCTGTGTTTTCGGCGTTGCAGGATAGGGGCCATCGCATCATTCAAACTCCCGGGCCGGTTAACCAGGTCGGTGGGGGACAGGCCATTTACCTGGATAGCCGCCAAAAATTGCTATGTGGGGCATCCGACCGAAGGAAAGACGGAGTCGCTATTGGGTATTAATATTTGGATCATCTCCCAATTAGTTGTAGCAGATTAAGGCAAATCAAGTGAATAATTTTCAAGTCAGCAGGTATGGTCATAGAGGGTCCAAGGGGTCGAGGATTCAAGGGTTCGAGTGAAAGGATATGAACCAAGACAACCCTTGATTACATTAGGATGCATTACATTTCTTATGGTTCGATTTTTGAACTGGAACCCCAGATATTAAAAGCCGGGGATTTAGGCTTCATTGAAAAAGGTGAATTGGGTACAGCAAAAAAAGACAAAGCAGAAATAGAGAGAATGTTAAAAGCGCTGATAAAATCTTTAGAAAACAAACCCTTGAATCCTTGACCCCGGGAATCCTTGGACCCTCTTCTCCAACTAAATTGGAGAAGAACCTAATATTTTAATAAAAAACAATTACAGGAGCGGTATTATGATCAATCAAAAGGTAGGCATATTGCATCCCGGCATGATGGGAATATCCGTTGCCGCAACCGTTCAGAATAGCGGCCACACAGTCTGCTGGGCGTCCGAGGGGCGCAGTCGGCAAACACGAGAGCGCGCCGAAAAATTCAATCTTAATGACACCGGCACCCTGGTGAACCTGTGTGAGACATGTACGGTTATCGTCAGCGTTTGCCCGCCGCATGCTGCGGAAGCGCTGGCCCAGCAGGTACGGGCACATTCGTTTCAGGGATTTTACCTGGACGTAAACGCAATTTCTCCTCAGCGGACAGTCCGTATTGGAAATGCGATGAGAGAAGCCGGGGTTGAATTTGTCGATGGCGGTATTATCGGAGGGCCTGCCTGGGAGCCGAAAAAAACCTGGCTATATCTAGCGGGTGAAAAGGCCCGGGAGGCTGCGACCTGTTTTTCGGGGGGACCGCTGGAAACAAGTGTGATAGGCGCAGCGATCGGTAAAGCCTCGGCCCTGAAAATGTGCTACGCGGCCTATACCAAAGGGACGACCGCCTTGCTGGGTGCGATCCTGGCAACGGCCGAGGTATTGGGGGTACGCCAAGAGCTGGCGACCCAGTGGTCGAGGGACTGGTCCAACTTTGGCGAGCAATCGGGTCAGCGGGTGCGGCAGGTGACTGCCAAAGCCTGGCGATTCGCCGGGGAGATGGCAGAGATAGCGGCGACCTTTCGCGAAGCCGGATTGCCCGGCGAATTCCATGCCGCCGCCGAGATGATTTATAGCCGCCTGGCAGGCTTTAAGGATGCCCCGACGACACCGGCACTGGAGGAGGTGCTTAAGACATTGATTCAACCGCCCGAGGGCGAATGAGCCCTGTGTGCGAACCCTATCAACAACCTTACCTACTGCCGGTAAGAAGGATTGCGGTATTCCTAAACGGGCAGGTCAGGAAATAATATGGAAAATGGATCAAAAATTGAAGCCCCAGGGGCAGATAAAGAAATAAAAAAGGCCACCCTTTCGGGAAGTGAGAGCATTGCCAGGGCGGTGCTAGACGCGGGGGTCAAACTGGTTGCTTCTTATCCGGGAGGCCCGGCAACCGGGATCATCGAGACATTGATCGATCTTTGCGCTTCCAGCGACCTTTATGTGGAATGGTCCAACTGCGAAAAAGTGGCATTCGAAGTAGCCCTGGGCTGTTCGCTTTCCGGCCGGCGGTCGGTTATGGCCGCCAAGCACGTGGGCATTAACCATATTCTGGACCCGTTGATGACAGTCAATCTCACCGGCACCGGCGGTGGGATGGTGATCCTGGCAGGCGACGACCCGGGGGCCTACGGCTCTCAGAACGAACAGGACAGCCGCATTTTGGGGGCATTCGCCGAGATTCCTATCCTGGAACCGGCCAATCCCGAGCAAGGCTACCGAATAACGCGACAGGCCTTTCGGTTGTCCGAGGCCTATCGCCTCCCGGTGATGGTAAGATTTGTAGCCGACTATACCACCGAAACCGAATCGGTTGCACCGGAACCCCGGGCCCGACCGGCCGGCGCGGCGTTTAATCGGGGAATTCGCTGGAAAGCCCTTCCGGCCCTGGCAGTTGAAGACCATGCGGCGCTGCATACCAAACTCGACAAAATTTCCAGCTCTTTCAGCAGTTTGCCATATCGTTCCTTTAACACAATTGTCGGAGACGGGGGCCAGGGTATTATCGCTGTCGGTCACCTGGCGGCCCGGCTGCGACGCTACGCGCCGCTTTCGGGTGTCAGCGTTCTGGAACTGGCCACCATTTTTCCGCTTCCCGAAGAAACGCTGGTCGCCTTTCTTACCCGGCTGGAGAGTGTTTATGTCCTCGAGGAAGTGGAGCCCTTTGTTGAAAACCGGGTACGCTCACTGGCCCAGTTTCATCGTCTAAATGTGGAGATTCTCGGCAAAACCAGCGGCCATGTTCCCTGGGAGGGCGACATCCACATGGAGAAGCTTTCGCGTCTGCTATCACAATCGCTCGGACGGACCATCACCGCCACCCCCTCGCCTTCCAGGGCCTATCCGAGTAGTCAGCCCTTTGGCGCCGGTTGTCCCTATACACCGTTTTTCAACACCCTTAAACAATTGATATCAGAGGCACGCATACCGAAACCCGTCGTGGTTGCGGAGACCGGTTGTCTGGTCAGGCTTACCAATCCACCCTTCGAAATGCTGGATGTGAAATACTCGATGGGCTCCAGTATCGGTATTGCTTGCGGTTTACGACGCAGTGGTGTCAGGGATAAAATTCTGGCCGTGTCGGGCGATTCGGCTTTCTTCCACACCGCTCTAAATGGTCTGGACAACGCCGCCCATCATCAGGTTGATATCGTTGTGGCGGTGATGGACAACGGCACGGTCGCATTAACCGGTTTTCAGGATCGAACCGGATCCGGTACAACGGCTATGGGAGAAAAAGTGGAACCGATATATCCCGAGAAGATGGCCGAGGCCCTGAACATCGCCAATGTATTCACTCTGGACGCCTTTGATGAACCGGCGATTGCACATACCCTCCAGGAGGTGTTTACCACCAAAGGGTTGTCTTTTGTTGTGGTGCGCGGACGATGCCCCCATATCGAATCTAAACAGTGTCGTGCAACGGAGACACCGTAAGACGGATGCACGGGATTTGGTAATTAAGCTCGGAATTTTAATGTGACCAACAGTCGGACCAAATGTTAATGAGTACCGAACTGTAAATCCTATAACTACCATAATACTAGAAGCTGTCCCAAAAATAGTAGATCGGGTTCAATGGCCCCGCTGATGCGGGATTACATGTCTAATCTAAACAGATTAAGGTATGCATCAAGACGTCCCGCGGTTTGAAAGCGGAAACCGCCAGAGTACTTTGGCGGATAAAATGCATTTTTGAGATAGCTTCTAGCTTCTAATTGGAGCCAGTCTATAATGCCGCGTCATTGGGCCATCTTTTTGATTACATCAGCCAATTTTTTTCTATCCCAGTTCTACCGGGCATCTATGGCCGTTATTGCCCCCGAGTTGTTGCAGGAACTCCACCTGAACACGCGTCAGCTCGGTATGATTTCGGCTGCATTTTTCTATGCATTTGCGCTGGCCCAGATTCCCATCAGCATATTCTTAGATAAGATCGGCGCCAGACGCTTGATGACCGCTCTTTCAATCATAGGTATCGCCGGTGCGGTTCTTTTTTCCAGGGCCGATTCCTTTGCAGACGGCATTTTGGCACGGGCGCTGCTGGGTTTGGGCATGTCCTGCAATTTGATGGGTACCCTCAAGCTAATGACGCTCTGGTTTAAACCCACTCAATTTGCAACCATTTCCGGATTCATTTTTTCCATCGGCACGGTGGGAAACATGGCAGCCACGGCTCCGTTCGTGGCCCTGGCCCGGCACATGGGCTGGCGGAATTCCTTTGTCGCCATAGCCGCCTTAAACTTCTTGATCGTGATCGTTCTCTACCTCGTGGTCCGTGACAGACCCGGGCACAGCGTTTCCCGGGAGAATCCGGGAAGCATTGACCAGAAGCTTTCACAGACGCTGGGTAACCTTGCCCTGCTGCTGAGAAAGAAAGACTTCTGGATTATTTCTGTGTCGACCCTGGTTGGTTATGGGACATTTGCGGCCTTCCAAACACTGTGGGCCGGACCCTATTTGATAGAAGTAATCCGGCTGTCCGCTATGGAGGCCGGCAACGTGATCTTTCTGATGAATCTGGGCATGATAATCGGCGCCCCGGCCTGGGGAGCGCTTTCGGACAATGTCTTCAAGAACCGCAAGTGGATAATTTTCTCCGGTGCCCTTTGCACGGCCGCAGTCATGCTGGTTTTTGCCGGGAAAAGCGCGCCGCCTGCCGCAACCACGATGGCAGTGTTATTTTTCTGCTTCGGCGTCTCTCGCTCCGCCGGTCTTTTGATGTATCCGCACATCAAAGAGCTGGTACCGCTAAACACTGCCGGGGCCGCGATGACGGGGTTGAACTTCTTCACCATGATGGGTCCAGCGGTTTTTCTGCAGGGGTTGGGATACTTGATGCAGGCACTTTACCCGGAAACCTCCCGGGGTGTGCTGGCATTCCAAGCGGCCTTTTATGTGTGTATGGGTTGCCTGCTTTCCACCGCGCTTCTGTACGCATTTGCGCGAGAAAAAAAGTTAGCGCCTTATTAAAAATGGACTGCTTTCAGTAGGGGATTTGATCCGCCAAAGGCGGATAAAATGTATTTTCGAGATAGCTTATTGAAAGGAGACACAGACTATGCACAACAACATTAAAAAGGTGACCTGCGTTGGCTCGGGGCTTATCGGGCAGGGCTGGGCCACGCTATTTTTGGCGAAGGGCTATACGGTCACCCTACAGGATTTGAGCCCGGATCTGCTGAAAATCGCAACCGAGAAGGTGGCATTTAACCTGAAGTTTATGGAACACAACGGCCTGCTCCAAAAGGGCAAGGCTACCCCGGCGGGCAAGCACATCCGGACGACTACTGAATTGACCGAGGCTGTCAGGGGGGCGGATTACATTCAGGAATCCGTTTTTGACAACTATCCGGTTAAAAAGGAAGTTTTTAAAGCTCTGGATGCCCGGGTCCCGGCTGACACGATTATAGCCAGCAGCAGCTCCGGGTTACTGATGAGTGAAATTCAAACAGTTGTCACACACCCGGAGCGCTGTGTGCTGACCCATCCGTTTCTTCCAGTTCATCTTATACCCCTGGTGGAGATCGTCGGCGGCGGGCAAACCTCTCCGGAAACCGTGCAGATAGCCAATGATTTGATGCTAAAACTTGACAAAGTCCCGGTCCGTCTGAAAAAGGAAGTTTCGGGTTATATCGTCAACAGACTCCAGGCCGCCATCCTGCGCGAGGCTATGGATCTGGTAGTTACCGGCGTTGCCAGTGCGGAGGAAGTGGATACGGCCTTCTGTACCGGAATGGGGATGCGGGACCCTTTTATCGGGCCCTTGCTGCGGGCCCATCTGGCCGGCGACGGCATTGAGAACTTCTTGGAGAATTATTCGGATTCCTACCGAGTGAGGTGGGAGTCGATGGCTACCTGGAAAAGTGTCTCTCCAGCGATCAGAGAAGACCTTGTAGAAAAAGTAAAAGCCATGCCGGTTGTGCGTCAAAACTCCCTGGATCAAATCAAAAACTGGCGGGATAGGATGTTGGTGGAAGTGCTTAAGCTGGATCGTTCTTGCTGCTAATTAAATCAGGGGTTGGGGAGTTTTTTTGATCCGCCAAAGTACTCTGGCGGACTCCGCTTTTTCGCCATCCCACGCTTTACCCGCCGTTATTGTGGCGGGCTTGCCCTGAACCCCGATCCACTATTTTTGAGATAGGTTCTAGTAAGCATATTGAGCCGGCCGGCTGAACGTTTTTATACACTTAAAATTGGAATGAAATCCCGCTGGAAGCAGGGCAGCATAGCCAGGGGGTCGCAGACAGGTGTTTGAGACGGCCTCCGGAAAGCCTCAGTTTTCGGCACGGCGGCCTACGGTCAGGGCCCGGAAAGCAATCACCAGCCCCAGGTTCCATCCAACCAGGATGATTAAAAAAACGTTATAATGGGTTACGCCCAGATGAATCTGTTTCAAGAGCATCAGCAGACCGGTCGTTGCGGCCAAAAGCAGCCACTGAATGGCACGGTTGCGACTCATATCGGCACCTCTTTTTTCAGTTGGCGATGCCTTGCACGGTGGGTGAACGTAAAACCGATCAACAGCAGCCAGGCCAGAAGATGGGTCAGCCAGTAGGGCATATTGAGGTTGAGGCCGGAAGCGGCCACTTTCAGGCCGGGGGCAAAAAACAGCAAGGCACACAGGCCCATAAGAATTCGAACGGGCCAGCCAACTTTTGAAATACACCACCCTTCGGTGGTAACGGTCAGGGCGTAAATCCCGGCAAAGCCCCCGACGATGCCTAGCACAATCTTGTCCCAACCACCGACAAAAACCATTCCCGGGGCGTATACGAAAACAAACGGCAATATATACTTGGCAATACCCAGCCGCAGGGAGTGGAATCCGGTCTTCATGGGGTTGGAACCGGAGATGCCTGCTGCGGCAAAGGACGCCAGCGCCACCGGGGGTGTAATGGCCGAGACCAGTCCGAAGTAAAAGGCGAAAAGATGGGCGGCGATGGGCACAACCCCCATCATGGTCAAAGCCGGTATTACCAGTGCCGCCAGGGTGATATACACGGCCGTGGTGGTGAGTCCCATGCCCAGGATCAGGGATGCAACCATGGTCAAAACCAGCGCTATGGGCAGTATGCCGCCGGCCAGACTCACAATCAGGCTGGTAAATTTCAGGCCCAGGCCGGATACGAAAACACAGCCGATGATAATCCCCGCAGCCGCGCAGGCGATGGAAACCGACACCGCCATCTGAGCCCCCTCCTCTAAAGCGCTGAGAAGCCCGACAGGGTTCATGCGTGTTTCCGGGCGCAAAAAGCTCAGCACCAGGATAGAGACGATGGCCCAGAAAGCGGCAAACATGGGTGTATAACCGATGACCAGCAGGACAATAATTATGGCGATGGAGATAAACAGGTGTCCGCCCCTCTTGACTTCATCTTTGAAACTGGGAAGTTCTGCGGCTGAGATAGTGGCCAGGTTACGCTTGCGAGCCTCGAAATGGACCATGACGAAAATTGAAAAAAAATAAATTAACGCCGGGAAGATACCGGCAATGGCAACTTTCAGATAGGGCATGTTGAGAAACTCGGCGATCACGAAGGCCGCGGCCCCCATCACCGGCGGCATGATCTGGCCGCCGGAAGAGGCGCAGGCTTCCACCGCACCGGCAAAGTAGTCGCGGTAACCGATACGTTTCATCAAGGGAATGGTAAAGCTGCCGGTGGTGACCACATTGGCCACAGCAGAGCCGGACACCGAAGCCATCAGGCATGAGCTGACCACCGAAGCCTTGGCCGGGCCCCCGACTTTACTTCCGGTAAGGGCCAGCGCAACGTTGATGAAGAAACGGCCGGCCCCCGAACGCACCAGGATGGCGCCAAAAAGTATGAACAGGAAGATATAGGTGGCCATGACCATCATGGGAATGCTGTAGATGCCGTTTTCCCGCATAAACAGATAATCCATCATGGTGAACCAGGAACTGGGAGGGCCGTAAAATATGCCGAAGAAATGGTCCGAAAAAGCGGTTTGCAGTATAAAAAAGCCGGCAATGATTACCATGGCCCATCCGACTGCGCGCCGGGTAGCCTCCAGAAGCAGGATGATCATAACGGTACCGGCCCAGAGGTCCAGCTGGTTCAGATCGCCGCGTCTGAAGATGAAAGCTTCCAGGTCCCAGAGGGTGTATATCTGCACAGCTAATGTGAGCAGGGCACAGAGCATATCGACCGCAAACCATTGGTTTTTGGGATCCTTCCAGTTTTTACGGCCCAAAGGACGCAGAAAAAAACACAGGATCATCACAAAGGCGAGGTGGGTTGAGCGAAAGGCATGGGCTTCCAGAGCACCGGCGTAAGCCACAAAAAGATGATAGATGCTCAGGGAGATCGATAAAAAGCAGACGGCAAGTTCCAGAGGATAGTGAAAAATCCCCTTTTTCTGGCTCAGCAGCCATTCCAGAACACTTTGTTTCCTGTCCTCCTGATATTGCAGTTTTTGCTTTTCAGCTGACAATGTTAGCGTTCCTCGACCCTTTTCGAAATGGCGATATTTTGGCAAAAAGCGTTAGCATCCGATGCCGGCAGCAAACCCGCTGGGGCACCGGATGCTATTGGCGCTCAATTGGGGTGTTACTTTGCGTAGCCCATTTCTTTGTAGTAGCGCAAGGCGCCCGGATGCACGGGAATACGGGCCCCCATCATTGCTTTTTCGGGTTTGGAATCTTCTATGGCTTTCTTTTTAACTTTGGCCAGCTCAGGAAAGTTGGCATACAGGGTTTTGACGATTTTGTAGGCCAGATCATCCGATACATCCTTGTGAATAATAATAGCGGTTACGGTGCCCACCGCCGGGACATCGGATTCTAGACCCTTGTAAGCGCCTCTGGGTATCACGGTTTCCATCAGTCCGGGTTCCATCCCTATGACTTTTTTCATGTGCTGCCGGTCGACGGAAAGAAAGCGTACACCCGGACGAAAGTTCAGATCGATGATGGTGGACTGGGGACAGGACGTCACGGCCATATAGGCGTCGCTGTGGCCGTCTTTCATAAGAGCCGCAGAATCGGAGTAGCCTACATAGTTTACCATCCCGCCGTTTTTCTTGATGCTGTCGAAGGTGATGTCGTAAGCCTTCAGGACCTGTTCAGCGATAACGGTTCCCGAGAAGCCCACCTTCCCGGGGACGATGCGCTTATCTTTCAGATCGGCCACCGAAACGATTTTGCTGGACTTTGGGACCGCTATTTGAAAGACACCGGGATACAGGGACATCAGATGCCGCAGGTTGCTGTTTTTTTTGTCAAACTTGCCGCGGGCGTTGAAGGCGTTGTACGCCGTGTGGGTGTAAGTCCAGCCCAGGTCAGCCCGTCCCCCGTTGACGGCTTTACAGTTACCCACGCCGCCGCCGGGGCCGTTGGATGTCGAAATGTTGAGGTTTTTTTCCACGATGCTCATCATGGCCGAGCCCAGCGGGTACCAGGATCCGCCTTCGGGGCCCGAGAACATCCTTAGAAACTTTTTGTCTGCCTGGGCAGCTGGGGCGATCAGTAATATAGACACAACCACCGAGACCAGCACGATAAAACTTTTCTGCTTCATTTCTCCTCCTTTCAACCGTTTTCGGTTGTTAAAGGTCCGCCCCTTGAATTCAAAAGCGCATCAGTGCTTTAAATCGTGCACCTGCAACCGGGTGCCTCGCATCCGGTTTGTAAGGTAAGCAATCAGGGCAGAGTTAAGTTTTGTTGAAAGCCGGGACCAGCCAAACATTGCTTTTTGTCAAAGACCCAAGTAATCTATTAGTAATTGATCAAAAAGGAGCTTGTCAAGAAATCTATAACGTTCCCACGATATGGAATGCCGAACGGCTGCTTGGCAACCCGGATGATGTGTCCCAAAACCGGGGGTCGCATGCCGCCGGTCGTATATTCCGTTTTTCAGATCGTTCGTATCTCATGACAAAATTGGCCATAAAAATTGTTTTGGTACTGGCGGTATTGACGATTTCAGGTTGTACAGATTTCGATAACACCAATAATGATCTGCCGCAAAAACTGGGCGATTTGACGCTTTCTAAAGTAATTCAAGGCAGCCAGGCTGATGGTGTAATTCAAAAAATGCATGGTAAAAAGCTGGGTGCCAGCCTGAATTTCATCGGTTATTACGGGAATGAGGATGCCGGAAATATACTTTACCTGAGTATTTATGAAAATAATGAAACAGCAAAGGCGGATTTGATGAAAATGGCGATGAAAATGGCAGGCGGCACCCGGGTATTTGCCCCGCTAACCTTTGGTGAAATGGGCGACAAGGTTCAGTTTCGCACCGAGGGAATGGGGTTCGCGCATTATTTTTACCGGGTCGATAATATTTTGATCTGGTGGCAGGCAATCCCCGAAAAAGCTGAATCAACGCTCAAGTCATTGCTCCGCTATGATTTTACGTCTCTGAAGAAAAAGCCGGCGTCCCGGAAGTAAGGACATTGAAAAAGGCACGGGGCTCCGATTAAATGGCTGCAAACGAATGTATTTTGCAGACTAATTACACTTAGCACAATCGGGAGGAGGAAAAAAATGAAACTCAATCTAAAGGCTCTAACGGTTACTTTTGCAATTTTGTGGGCGGGGGTTTTATTTGTTGTGGGCGTGGCAAATATCGTTTGGTCGGGATACGGCATGGCGTTTTTGCAGATGATGGCTTCGATCTATCCCGGTTATGCTGCCTCCGGTTCGTTCGGTGATGTGATCGTCGGCAGTCTTTATGCGTTGGTTGACGGCGCAATTATGGGATTGATTCTGAGCGGGCTTTACAATTTTATGGCTGGCAGATTCAGCGGTTGAGACGCTTTAGCCTTCACGATTTTCCGTTTACTATTCGTAGAATAACCGCAGATAAGCACAAAAACGCTTGCGATTTTTGGGCTTGGATTGCAGCAGCCTCGCAATATTTCGCCATCTTTCCTTAGCCGTCTTTGCGGGTGTCATACTTTTCTCCTTGATAGAAATTTTCAGATTTTACGGTTATTTTTCCCGTCTTGATTTGTCAGGGTGCTTTATAGTGTTATCAGCACGTAGCATCAAAACTTGAGAAAAATGGATTTATTTCATGAAAATTTCTATGCAACAGCGGTGCCAGCCAAAATTAAACAGATCGGATATATAAATATATACGCAATATCAATAAGTTATAGGTTATATTTATATCCGGCTCTCCGGCCCTGAAAAGAAACCGCTGTTCAACATTTTGACAAATCGCTAATGATTTGACGAATCATCGATGGCGCCAGAGGGTGATGGGTGTGATCGATGATCGTGTGATCGGTGTAAAATTTTGGATAGTTGGTAGGGAAACTGTTATATGGGGACGCATATCAGCCTTTAATGGACCTTTGGACAAATCCATTTGTGTTCCCATAAGTGCGGTGCCAGCCGCGATAATTCCGCTGCTCAGCCTGCTATTTCAGTGAGAAATATTTCTTGTGTGATTTTTTGCCCCGGTTCGATAAATAAAAAATCTTTTTTATTACACGGGCCTCGAAGTAGCTTTTTAAAATAGTCAAGACTGCCCTGAATCTCTTCGTATTCCTTTTTGAAAAAGCGGGCGTTTTCCATGGCCCTGGCCCGCAATGAATCCAAATTGCCAATACCGGTATTAATAAGTGTGATGTGGCTGTAGTTTTTTAGTTCTTCCTCCATGGCCCACACGGCCGTTTCCCGGCCCAAACGGGGTGAATAATCATCTTCCACAATGCCCATCGGATCCTTTTTCTCCGCAACCCATCCGGGGGTCAAGTAGTATGTCCCCGGTCGGGAATGAAAAACCTTTAAATAAGCTGCATGCGATCCCAAAAAAAACGAGATGCAATCATGGCAGCGGGGGATAATCAAACCTTGCTTTCCCGCTGTAACATCTACGATTCCGTTGGAGCACAGACCGTAGCCCAAAACGATATTCGCAGCACTTTCAGCGACACGATCAATCTCCTCCTGGATAAAAGGGGCCATTTTTTGCGGCACGCGGTGCAATCCCTGATCCAGGTACCGGACTTCGACATCGTCTTGCTTGCGACGGAGCGCTTCCAACTCCGGTTGTATTACGCGGCAGGCCACAATTACGCGCGACGCTTTTTTATGATTTGGCAATATATAGACGCTCCTTTCCAGCTCAAGACTTTATCAATCACTTGGCCATGATACCGTATCACCGCCATGGGGTAGGACGGGATTGCGTTGACCGCCTTCTGTTTTTTTATAGGTCCGTTTACAGAGTGGGGGCACACTGGGGAGGCCGCACAATCAAAACCGGGACGCAGGACCAGCGGATGACACGCTCGGCCACGCTTCCCATGACCCATCGGCTCACACCGGAACGGCCATGGGTGGCCATAATAACCAAATCCGCTTCCTGATGTGCGGCGAAATCGGCGATAGTTTCAGCGGCTTTGCCTGTTACCAGCTTACCTGATAAAGTTACCTTATCATACGGAAGGCTGCTTATCAGTTGATCCATATAATTTCGCGCCGCTGTTTCATGCCGTTTCTCAAATGCCTGGGATTCATCTTTCCCCATTATGAAATCACCACCAGCAACAGCAGGCGTCAACGGTTCAATTACGCGTAAAAAGATTATTTCTTTGACGCCGCAATCGTTAGCTATATTCTCTATATGCGGAAGCACACATTCTGCCAGCTCTGATCCATCGACGGGAACCAATATTTTGTTGTACATTTTTTCAGCCTTTCTTTTATACTCCCAGCATGCAGCGGGATAAACGTATTGTCGATCTTCAATTGACCACCCCGAAAGCCTTACTTGATTTTAATTGCTTTAAGCTTGCGTGGCATGCTTTTGCTAAAGTAGCGCCGTGCTTTTGAAAGAAATATTGTCAAACCGGCAGTCAAATAATTTAGCCGGGTTATAAATGTTATGAAACAAGGTGTCTGGCTAACTGGACGGCTTCGGCCGCATCTTTTCCATAGCCGTCCGATCCGATTTTCTTTGCGAAGGCCGCATCAATGGGCGCACCGCCCACGATTACTTTTACGTTTTTTCGTAAGCCATTTTCTTCCAGTGCCTTTATGACATTTCTCATTTCGGGCATTGTGGTGGTTAAAAGTGCGGACAGGCCCAAAATATCCGGCTTGACTTCTTGCACCTGCTGGATAACTTTTTCGACGTTCAAGTCCACGCCCAGATCGATTACCTTGAAGCCGGCCCCTTCCAATATCATAATGACCAGGTTTTTTCCGATATCATGCATATCTCCCTGGACCGTTCCCATCAAAATAGTGCCTTTGTATTCAGTCTTTCCCGCCCCTAATAACGGTTTAATGATATCCAGGCCTTTCTTCATCGAAACGGCCGAAACAAGCATTTCCGGCACGAAAATCTCACTGCGCGAAAATTTTTGGCCCACAACATCCATTGCGGCAATCAATGAGTCATTTATAATGTCATTCATATCTAAATTTTGGTCCAGGGCCTTTTTTACCAGATCCTCTATTTCCAGATGCTTGCCATTAACGACCGCAGTTTTTATTGCTTGAAGATGTTCATTCATGACTATAGTCCTCTCTGTTTTGCCCTATTTGAACGAAAGTCGAAGATGCGCCAGATCCGAGGCGTTCAGGAGCGAAGCCCAAAGGGTAAACAAAATGGAGTGGTTTTTGAAATTTATGACTATCTGATGTAAGTGTTGTGATGAATCTTTGGATTTCATGAGATAGGCGACAAATTTTTGGTTTTTATAATACTCTTCCATTTTGTTTACGTTCGATTAGGGTCATATGCTGATGGGATAAGTACCGTATTTCAAAGCGGTGTCCCGCATTACCATGTAATTTTCAAATTTGGCCCAATGAGGCACCGAATTGCCCGATCCAATGCAATATCCGCCACCCGGGGCCACTTTTCGGATGAGCTCTTTGACGCGTTCCTCAACCTCGCCGGGCGTTCCACTTCGCAAAAGTTCATTGGATACATTACCTACAAGACAAATACGGTTCCCGTACATTTCATTTACCTTCTCTATATCCATGCACGTCGGGTCGATGGGTTGCAACACCTCCACCCCGATGTCGATGATGTCCTCCATGAGCATCATGAGATCACCGTCTGAATGCATAAAAAAAATACGATCATTTTGATGGCAACGGGTGGCCATTTCACGGTACCAGGGAAATACATGGTCTCTTAAGGCCTGGGGAGAAATCATGGGACCGGTACCAAAAGCAATGTCGTCAACCACCCAGACGGCATCTACATAGGGCAGCGCAAATATCTCTTTTAATCCCTGGAATTGGATTTCGGCAACCTTCCGAAACACATCTGCCACAAGCTTTTCGTCCATGATTAATTTCAGGGCAAAATCATTGAAACCCATGAGCATCCAGGTCAATGTAAAGACTTTACCTGAAACTGCAATTACTTTCATGCCATCGGGCAGCAGATCTTTTATTTTGTAGAAGCTGCTGAAATCCAGCTCGGCCGCAACATCCCAGGGAAATTTTTCGAAATCTTCACGGGTTTTTATAAAACTGTGCGTCTCCAGATTCCAGGCCTCGTCTTTGTCTGCGTCAGGTGAATCCTTGAGCATGACATCTCGAATTACCTTCGAGATTTTCGACTCCTGGGTGACTTTGCCCGGTGTCATCATACCCACCGTCAAAGGGATATAATCATAGCCCGCTTTCAACCAGAATTCGACCTGGGATTCAAGATCCTCCGCTTTGACCTCCCGACCCAGAAATTGGCTTTGTATCGAGTATTCGATGAGGGCTTCACAGAGGGGGACCCTGTCCGGCTCTTCATGTCGAACAGTTTTGCGGATCCGGTTAAAATCCGGTTTTAATTCCATATCCATTTAATGCTCCTTTCATTGGGTCTAGTATCCGTCGTGTGCGGCCGAAACGATTGCTTTGAGATTTTCCAGGGGCGTTGCCAGCGGTACGGCGCACTCCGGGCCGATGATGTCCACGCCGGCATCAACTGCATAGCGTACCTGTTGATATACGTCTTCCGGAGAACCCTGGTAAAGAACCCGGGGATTATTCACATTTCCGACCATGCACATCCGATCACCCACCTTTTTTACGGCAGCTTGCGCATCGACCTGCCATTCGAAATGATAGCCATCAAACCCCGCCGCAGCAAACAGCTCCAGCCGGTCCATACAGTTGCCGCAGACATGCAGGATCAAAGGGCCTTCTATTGTCGCGGTCAGTTCCTGATGAACGGGTAACAGATATTCCTCATAGTGATAAGGTCCAACCAGATTGCCGGTGGCATGATCCGCTATCACCACCACATCGGCTCCAGCCTGAAACTGTGCCCTGGCAGAGGCGATGGTCGCCGGCAGCAATTGGCGGAGCATCCGCTTTATTTTATCTTTTTGGTCCATGCCCACTTGAAGCAGGAAATTTTGAGTTCCTGCCATGTGATAGGATAAGGTCCATGGCCCCATGGTTTTGCCAAAGATGGCCGCCTGACCGCCGACGTGACGGCGCAAAATGGAAAGCGCATCAAAAACGACACGCAAGGAAGGTTTCTCCAGGAAATCCTCAGGTAGTCGGATGTCAGAAAAGTCTGCATGCGGGAAGTTTTTAGTATCCGGCATTCGGTCTCTATCGCCCCAATCCACCTCGCATCCGAGAGCTGCCGCCTCCTGGTCAACGCTATACTCCGGCATCACCGTATCAAAGCCCAGGATTTCATGCCCCGCCAGGGCCAGTTCTGCCATGGCCTGGGCATCCAGGTGGGCCTCGGGGAAGGAGATTCCGCAGGCGTCCATAAGGCCGTGACAAACAATGGAGGTCGGATTTCCAACCGGCGGCCGCTGACCCTTGATCCCCTTGTACAGGGCCGACATAATCAGATTGTAAGATGTTGATTTCACAAAAATTCGATCCTTTCCCGGATGCTGGAAAAGTGCAGGGAGTTCACCTCTTTAAATATCTAATCCTCGTCCCTTCAATCAGATTAAAGGTATTCGGGTCAACACTTCATTTTTTCAGCAGGCCTTTTATCAAGGCAACAGCCTGCTGGGGCTGTATGTGAAAATTGTTGTAGACCACACCGCCTTCGGGGTCGATTATAACCGTCCAGGGGGTGCCGCCGGAGCGGTATTGCCGCATTATCTCAGGAATTTGATGGGTATCGGGATTACCGGCGGCATGGGCCATGGGGATCTTCAACTCGTATTTAAGCTGATTGGGTCGCAATTTATCTTGCGAATTGGAACGGTAGCCTTCAAAAACAGTTTGCACAGCCAAAAATTTGACCCGATCGTTTTCTTTAAATGCCTGGGTTAATTTTTTGAGGGTTGGAAACCCAACCGCATGACACCCCGGTCACCAATTTTGAAAGAAAAAGAGATAAATTACTTTACCCCGGAACGTGCCCAGTCTGATGGGTTCTATCTGCTTGCCATCTCCATCAATCCAGGTGGACAGGTTCAGCTCCGGGGCCTGCTGGCCGAGGATACCGTAGCGGGTGGCGGCCGATGCTGTCTGTAATCCGGCTATCGGTCCGGAATCCAATGAACGGTCCATATTGAAAAGAAAAATTATGCCGGCACAGGTTATAATAATCCCGGCGCGGGCGGCGGTTTTTAGTATAGCAGGTCTCTGTAGTTTCATAGGGATGAATTTCTCATGGTATTACTTCAAAGAGTTATCATTGCGGGCAAAACTGTCAACTTCGGTGCGTGGGAAGGGTGAGGGTAAGCGATTTAAGAGAACCTTAACTTTCGGAAGTGTCAATGTGCGAGAATCCTTCAGGTCGATTATATCCAAGACTGTCCTCAGGGCTTATACGTTTCGACAGCCTCGCGGACATTGATTTTTGAATGCCGGCTTAAATAATAGAAGCTGTCTCAAAAATAGCAGATTACGTTCAACGGCCCCGCTGAAGCGGGATTACCTATCTAATCTAAACAGATTAATGAAAGCATCAAGGCGTCCCGTGGTTTGAAAGCGGAGCGTACACCTCGTGGCTGGAAGCCACTCCCACCATTATTGAAACATCATGGCGTTTAATAAACCCCATCCATATGAACAGTAGGAGCGGCATCTTGCCGCGATTAATCATCATTACAAGCCGCGGGAGAACACAGCCATTAGACGCGGGCCCGCCAAAGTACGGTGGCGGATAAAATGCATTTTTGAGATAGCTTCTAGTAGTTTTCAGCGTAAAGCTCAAAGTGTGCCCGGGGATGAGCACAGGTGGGGCAGGTTTCAGGCGCCTCGGACCCCTCTATTACCAGGCCGCAATTGCGGCATTTCCACAGAACCTTCCCGGGCTGTTTGAATACGGTTGCTCCCTGAACAGCCTCGATTAATTTATTGTAGCGTCTTTCGTGCCACTTTTCCACCGCAGCCACCTCGGCAAAGACCCGCGCTGCATCCTCTAATCCTTCCTGCCTGGCCACTTCCTCAAAACCGGTGTAAAGAGTAGTCCATTCAAGTTTTTCGCCGGCCGCCGCTGCCTGCAGCTGCACAAGGGTGTCACCCACCACGCCGGCCGGGTAACCGGCGGTGATGGTGGCTTCACCCCCCTGGAGTTGTCTGAAAAAAAGTTTGGCATGTTCCAATTCGTTTTCTGCGGTTTCCAGGAAGATACCGCTGATCTGCTCAAAACCCTCTTTTTTGGCAATTTTTCCCGCCATGGTGTAGCGGTTTCGGGCCTGGGATTCGCCCGCAAAGGCGGCCAGCAGGTTTTTCTCAGTTTGAGATCCGTTTAATTTGGCCATGGTTTTCCTCCTTCTGTGTTGAAAATTCCGGTTACCAACAAGATACCCTTGTTTATGCTTTTTTTAGGAGCCGACGGTGGTTCAAGGGTGGGCATAATACTCGCATCGGCCGGGTGCTGTCAAGGAGGAAGATGTGAGAAAATCGAAGTTCATAAATAGGACTTTGACGTCTGTTGATGGCTGAATAGCTGTTATCCGGATTTTTTTGAGTCTTGGGTTTGGGAGATCGGGAAGGTACGTCCAACGGATGATTTTGACCAAATGTATTGTCAGCCCCTTTATGAAAAACATTTCACATTGTTGTTACATCTGCGTCACAGCTTGACCGGGAGGGTACCCGGCTATACCTTAAAATGGTTGCACATAATAAGCGAACCCTGGCGGATACCGGATATGGCACGGATCATGCAGTATTTTCAGGTGATGAGAACAGGTTTGCCGACAATTTTTATCCATTTGTAGTCTCCCACAGACGCGTGAAGTTGTTTCAGTAAATCTGCGGGATCAATCGTTGATTCAGGAGGCACATATGACCATTTCAATCTTGGATTCGATTATAGACTGCGGCGGTCGGAGAAAAGGGGATGACCGCCGGAAATCGTCTTCGACATATATTGTTGAAAACAGAAGAAATCCGGTTGCCCGCAGAAAAATCACTGACCGGCGCGATTGTCGAAAGATGGAAATCCGTCCTGAAAACGAGCGCAGAAAAGCTTTTATTGATCCTTTTTAATTTGTAACGATCGGTTAATTTGGTGTGCTGTCTTCTTTTGGCAGGTATTGACCGGCTGCTTCTATAATTTTATGCCCGAGGTTTTTATGAACCAGTATAGGTATGGGGAAATCCCTTCCGACCGTAAAACGAATCACGTTTCTTAAAAACTTTGTCTCTTTTGAAATTGCAATATCCGTCCAGCGGATAAATAATGGGGGATGGCCCACTCTAAAAATAAAAAAGATCGAGATGCCCAGGCCCTCACGGTTGGCAACAAAATTTACACAGCCGTTATAGCCCACGGAATATCGCAGCTTTGCGCTGCGAAATCGCCACTTTTCTCCTGACACAAAATCAATGCGCGGATACTTCTGAGC
This sequence comes from uncultured Desulfobacterales bacterium, assembly GCA_947259865.1. The sequence goes on from CAMYNZ010000002.1 coordinate 26,917, forward strand.
CAGATTATGCCAGCCACTCATGCGGGAAAGTAAAATACAGACCGCAATCCATATGATGGGAAATACGACATAAAAATGATCTTCAAAAAGTTCTTCAATCACGGCCTGCATCCATTATTAGAAAATTGAGATACCAAAATTAAGGATTGTGCATTGTTTGTATTATAACGTTAATTCATAAAAGAATCAATCCTGGCGGGGGCATCCTTGCTTGTATGCGATGAAGTAAAACCGGGCGTTGCTTTTCGCAATATGAGTGCGCGATATCTCCAAACCCGCTTGAACTCTTTGTGTGAAAGTTCTCTGAAACCTATTGAAGGATCCCCCAGCGTTAAGGTTTTTTCGTCGACGGCCAGAACGGTGACATAGTGATCCACCAAAAAGGAATACTTGACCACAGCGATAACCGGTTCCAGCCCACGCAGCTCAGATATCGAGTCGAACTCACCGTATCTGCATAAAAGTCCTTCTTTGGCATAGTGTTTTTGAATCGCCAGACAAAGTGAGTCCGGCGGTGTTCCGGCGATCGGATTGGTATGTGCAAGCACGGCAAGCTTGCCTTCCTCAGCTGCAAGCCCGAGTCGCCTCAAGGCTGTAACGGCTGCCGCCGGGCCGCAGTTGTATCCGTTGCTCTGCAGGCAAACGTTTTTCTGATCGAATCTGGTTTTCAGACCCAGAAGATGTTCTCTGATAATACCAGGCAGGAGAAAAGGCAGGACTGAAAAATATACGATAATGCATGTTAAAAAAATATAGACCAGAATTTTTAATCTATAAGTCCCACCCCGTGAAAGCGGTGTGGTTAACAACATCGCCGTGATAATGGCAATGGCAGCAAACTCGCTACGGCCGGACATTAACCAGGAAACCGGAGCAAAAAATTCAAGTCCCGGAATATATCGGGCTATTCCGATAACTGCCAGAAAAAAGAAAGGGATTACGAATCCCAATATCCAATACGGCTTGTTTGCAAACCATCGGCCGATTCCAATACCGGCCAAAGCCAGCAACAAAACAATGAATGTTTCAATCCATGCCATATGCAAAATAGATGTGTTTAAATTGTTCTAAGCCTAAACAGCAGCGAGTTATACCCTGCTTTTCCTCCGACTGGATCGCTGCCTGTCACCACATTCATAGAGTGTTATGATTTTTGAATCACAAGCTATTTGAAGTAATTACTTTACAAAGGCTAAATTATCGCTCTTTTTAAGATAACTAGAAAAGAGGGCGCATTAATTGAGTTGGCCGGAGACCAATCATTTACGGTGCCACTCACCCGCAGCCCCACCCATATTTACTTCGAATATAATACCTTTCCCGCATCTATTTTTATTCTCAATCACCGTAACTCTTATACTATCTTTAGGACCATCAATAATTACGGTCGAATTTTTATCAATGGTTAAATCTTCAGACTTCATCAAATCTTGTACAGTCGGCATTTCATTTTTATCGGTCTCGGAAAAATAGCTTACAAGAGCAACCAAAGTGCTCTGGGCATCTGTTTCGACTTTCGCACACGGAGAAATTTCTGGAGGTCCTGTCACAGACCACACTATTTTGGGTAAAATCACGATAAAGGCTATCAATGATGCACAAAATATAGTGGAGATTATTATAATCCAATCCCCGAGTGGGAAGCCTTTCTTTTTGTTATTTTTCTCAGGATTTTTTATTATCTTATCAATATAGGGATTTGTCATATTCTTATTCTTATCAGTTTCCAATTTAAGGGACGTATATTAGTTTAACGGATGATCTAATACCATCCATGCTACTTTTTCAGTACTTCCACCATTTCTATTTCTTTCAAAAGCCAGGTGTCTTCGATTTTCTTGAGTTTACATCTCAACTCGTGGATACCGTCGCTGTATTCTCCGTTTTTGCGTTTGCCGGTCATGTGGGCAGTTAAATTGACATCGGCACGGTCTTTTTCCGGAAAATCGAGGACAAAAAAATGGAATTTCAGAGATATTTTCGAATACAGCGAGCGTGTAGCCATGACGAGTATTGGCAGATCCTGAAATGAAATTTCTTTTGAAAATGAGTAAGCGGGTGCATGTATGGCGCAGATATCCGTAAACAAATCCCGTATTCTGTTGGCCTTTGCGGCAGAAGTGAGTGTTATCTCGCCGGGTGTTTTTTTCATTTTGTAGGCCAGGAATTTAAATTGTTTTTTTACTTTTGCCTCTTCACTATGCGTAAAAATAATAAATGCAGCAATCGCAGTTACCAGAATTGTTCCGGCAATAATAATATATTTTGATTTTACCATAATGGTTCTCCAATTATTCGGTTGACGGGCGTTTGTCCAAACTGGTGAATATGTATGGGCACACTGCGGTTATCCCCCACCACATACACATGATTTTTAGCGACCTTACGTGGCGGAAGATTCCAATCCGATGGGTAGCGAAGGTAGGTTTCATCGGTTTTTTTTCCGTTAATAAACAGTTTCCCGCTGTGAAATTCCACAGTATCGCCTTCCAGAGCAACCACGCGTTTTAAAAGCATGACCGATTGCCCGGCCAAACGGATGACGACCACATCGTGCCTTTCAGGTTCGGAGAAAATATATTGCGGCCGCAAACAAAAATTAAACTCTCCGTTCATGTAAGTGGGCATCATGCTGTGCCCTTTTATGCGAAAAGGTACGCAGATAAAGTTGAAAAACAAAAACGCTAACACAATAACAAGAGATACCCGTACGAGGTATTTGGGGGTCACTTTGGGGAAAAGAAATTTTTTGGATGTTGTTTTCAAGGATATTTTCCTTACTATTTTAGAATCAATCCAGCGGTTACACGCCCGGGCTTACCGGTGCTAACGATCCGGAACTCAATTTCCGCTGCTCAAGGCGCTTGCGAAAGCGCAGATGACGTCGCCGGGTGCGCTCCACCAGCGGGCGCCATAAACGGTGAGTGAGGCGGTGTTGAATGAGCAGCGACCAGAGATAATTGGAGCGCTTGTAAAGAATGCTCATGGCCAGGTACGGCAGAATATCTCCGATCTTTTCCGGACAGCGTCGTAAAATTGACCGCATGGAGAATAACTTTTGATAACACCACTCATAGCCGGATTGTAATTCTTCCGGTGACATATAGCGCGGCTGAAAAACAACATGGGACGTGTCATATCGGTTCCAATCTCGGTGCAGGATTCTGTGCTCTTTTTCGAGCTGCCGGAATAAGGGTGTACCGGGATAGGGTGTCAGAATGTGAAATGTTGCGCAGGCCAGCCGGTTGTCCTCTATCCATTTAACGGTTTTTTCAAAAACATCCGGCGTATCATGGTCGAAACCGAAAACAAAACTGGCGTTGACCTGAATACCCTGAGAATGGAATATCTCCACCCGCCGGGCGTAATCCTCCGGCCGGGGGGTTTTTTTTCTTGCATCGGTCAGATTATCCTCTATGAGGGATTCCAGACCGACAAAAACCCCCGTACAACCGGAGAGTGCCATCTCGCGAACCAGGGGGGGATCATCGGTCACATCGATGGTCACAGCTGCACTCCAGATTTTGTCTACATTACGTAGTTCGCCACAAAGTCTTCGGAGATATTCTTTATTGGAGCCCAGGTTGTTGTCGGTAAACACGCCGTAGGGTTCATCGCTTTGTTTAAACTCCGCTGCAATTTGTTCGGGGTCCCGCATCTGGTATGGCATTTTTAAACCTCTGGTCGACATGTAGCAGAACCCGCACCGATTGTGACATCCGCGGGTGGCAATCAGGCTCAGGGTTGTCAGGAAAGATTCACGCGGCAGTACCTCTCGTCGCGGCGGCGGTTCCTGGTGGTACGGCTGGCTGAACTCTCCAACGTAGCGTTTTCCATGACAATGGCATCCGCGTGGGGTGCAACCTCCTCCGGACAACTCATCACGTGCAAGCCCCCCATCACGACCTTGGCGCCCCGGTTCCGGTACCAGCGCGCAAGTTCATAAGCCCGTTTGGCAAAGGTCAGATGAACCGTAATGCCGACCACCGAGGGAAAGGGGTCCGCCGGCGGGTGCCCTTGAAGAAGGTTCTCATCCCAGCAGTAAATCACCCAGTTCGAGGGGGTTGCCGCCGCGATGGACGTCAGTGCCAGGCTAGGTGTCAATACGTGCTTTCCAAAGCTTGCCCGGGGATCTTTGGGGTAAAACGGATTGATCAGCAGGGCGTAATTTTTCTTGTGTGCGCAGGTTCGGCGTTCTTCGTCCAGTGGCGGTGCAATTTTCATTTTATCGGGAAACCACATTTTTTACCTCCATCTAAGAAATATAAATTCAGCCTGGCCTGGAATTGTTTACACCAGCCGGTATGATATCGTCCTAAGCCGGATAGAAGTCTAATCCACATTCATCGCATTTCTCTTTTCCGGTTTTTAAATTAAATTTGCAGTAAGGACAGTAGTCCTTGAGGGCCTGCAACATTTGTCTGCGCATCTCTCTACGATCCCGGGTCTGGAGATACTTATCGGAGTGGGGTCGGTTGGTGGGAATATCCAAAGGCGGCGGAACCTGCGCGGTTTTGGGGGTAACTTTGAAGAACCGCAGCTTCCAGTTCAGGATGATTCCCCCTATCAGAGTTGCAAATGCAATCCCGATAAGTAAAGATCCCCATTCGAATACTCCCTGAGGACCGCGCGGATTCCAGAACGCAAAGACACCCAGCAAAACAACAACAAAGGCAGAGATTAAACGATAGATCCATCCGATAGCCAGCAATCCGAATCCTGTTGAAACAGCTAACAGTAAGGGGGGATCGGTAAACAAATAGCCTTCTCCGCCAATACTGGATAATGCGAAATGAAGTGCCAGGATTGCGCCCACGTATAACCTGGGTTGATGATTCTGCCAGCCCTTCAGATAAAAAACCATTGCGGCCAGCAAAGCAGTAACCCAGAAGAGAGAAGGCATCGAGACTGCAAATATGATGGCCACAATGCAGCCTGCCCAGGTAAAGCCCTCCTCCTCGCTAATAAATGGCAAGATGATAAATAGCGGCGCAACATTTGCCAGCGGAATGACGATATCCCATAATCTGATCCATGAAATGATGTGGTAGAGGTATAATCCGCCCCATATGAACCAGGCCGCATTTGAGATCCGAAGGAGAATCACTTTGCCCTGGGGGTCGAGTGGGTCTTTGCTGGTGGCTCTGGGCCGAAACCACAAAACAAGAACCGCCAGCACGACGCCGTACCACGTAATCATTAAGTGGATGGTGGATTTATCCAGATTGGTGTAATCCAGCAGATAGGGTGTTCCGGCAATGCCAATGGCCGCGAGTACAGGAATAATAAAGCCAATCACCGGAAGTTTGAGCCGAAATATCCACACCAACATCTTTAGCTTCACGATAAACAGCAACAGCCAGATAACGGTTGAAAAACCGCCAAGATATCCAAGTGTGGAAATGTGTTCTGTTTGAAAGGTGCAGTCGAAGAGATAAATAATATTCAGCAAGGCCAGAATTATGGCCGGACGATATTGAGAGATTTTTCGATAGAGTATAAAACTGCCGGCCAGCAGTGCTATCTGATAAGATTCAATCACAGCCGTCAGGATAATTTGTCCGTCAATCCAGTCAATTTTGTGCATGCCTCTGGATACCAGCAATACGCCGAATACAAAACAGAGGGCACTGATAAAGTAGAGCGGATTATACTTGACGAACCATATATACAATAGCTGATTAATATAATTGTTGCTGCAGGTCATTTTATTTGATGGGTTGTTTTGATTCATTTGAAATCCTCACTTAAAGAAAATGTTTTTAAGATGTCCGAAAAAAAACGGCTATCCGCCAAGCAGATCACAGGTTTCAACCAAACTGATAAATTCTGTTCGATAGCCACCGATATCTTTGCCTTTGGAATTTTTTGCTATGGCTACAATCTCTTGATAGGTAAGGTCTCCGCTAAAGGGTGAAGCCCTCAAAAGCATCCCAAACCCCGCTACTGCCGTCGAAAATCTGAAGTTTTCAGAAGCTTCCTGAAAAGTAAGATCTGAGTCTATCACAGACGTTTTAATCAATTTGCTGGTCACCTCTCCGGGGGATTTGTAGCGAAATTTGATTGTCATAATCTCGCTGGTGATCGAGGCTTCGGCTGTGACCTTGTTTTCCTGATATTTGAGCGCATCTGATTTTTGGACTGCCCGGGTGGAACCGGAGGGAATTATTTCATATAAAGCGGTTACGGTATGCCCGGCCCCCAGTTCACCGGCATCTATTTCATCATCGTTAAATTCCTCATCCGCCAGCATTCTGTTTTCATAACCGACCAAACGATAGGCCTTTACTTTCACCGGATTAAATTCCACTTGAATTTTGACATCCCCGGCAATGGTGAAAAGGGTGGCCCGCAATTGAGTTCCAAAAACCTTTTGGGCCTCCCGGATGTTATCGATATAAAAATAGTTGCCGTTTCCGGCGTTACTTATTTGCTCCATGCGACCGTCTTTGTAATTACCCATACCGAAGCCGCAAATCGTCAGATAAATACCATCCTTGCGGCCCGTTTCAATCAGGCGCACCAGATCTGCCGTAGACGAAACTCCCACATTAAAATCTCCATCGGTGGCAAGAATAACGCGGTTATTTCCACCGCTGATATAATTTTCCCGGGCTACCTGGTAGGCCAATTGGATGCCCGCACCACCTGCTGTGCTGCCGCCTGCTCGGAAATCGTCCAGGGATGCCAGAATTTTATGTTTCTCCGAAACAGGCGTAAAAGGAAGCACCAAACCGGCAGAACCGGCATAAGCGACAATTGCAATTCCGTCTTCCTCGTTTAATTCGTCTACCAGTAATCGGAAGGCGTTTTTCAGCAGCGGAAGTTTATTGTGCGAAGCCATTGAACCCGAGGTATCTATCAGGAACACCAGATTACTGGGTTTTAAATCGTTATAGTCCAGATTCTTGCCCTGCAAACCGATATGGATCAGTTTATTTTCTTTATTCCAGGGGCATTGCGAAATCTCGGTTTCGATGGTGAAGGGATGTTCCCCGTCAGGCTGCGGGTAATCATAATTGAAGTAATTGATCATTTCTTCAATTCTTACAGCATCTTTAGGCGGCATCCGGTTATTGCGAATAAATCTGCGTGCATTGCTGTATGATGCCGTATCCACGTCGATGGAAAAGGTGGACAAAGGATTTTGGGCCGCATCTTTGAAGCGATTTTCGTGGATGCGGTCATATTCTTCGGTGTTAAAATTAGGATTGCCGCCAACAGGATGATATTCCGAACGGCGGACAGGAACCGGATGTGTATACGGAATTTCGACATAATTACTTATAGACCGATGAGATCCCGAACTCTCCAAATCCACGTACCGTGGAACCGATATAGCTGCCAACAAACAGATAACTAGGACAACTATCAAACTCATTAAAATTGTCTTCAAACGAGAACCTTTTTTGCTCTTTTTTTGTTCTTGAATCATCTTATAATCTCCCTTTATTTGATTATAGATCCTTAAAAATCTTTATTATGGATAAAATCATATCGTAGTTGGCAACCCAAATCAAGAAAAAAATGAATTTATTTATAATAATTTCAACAAGTTACAATCTTTCCGCTATGGTTACGATGTTTTCTTCATCCCGTATTGTAAAAGTATGTAAAAGTATGTAAAATTACTCTGTTTGGTATTAAAAAAAAGCAGTATAAATCTGAACACTTAGAGGGATGCAATGAAAGACAAACGAGGACAGAAATTCCATGTGCCGGATTTGATACCCAAAGTGAGGACCCTTGAAGCCATATTCGGTGAAAAGTTCATGCGGTCGGAACTCAACCCCAGAACGGTTGACAAGTGGTGTAAGGAGCCCGATCCGACTCCCTATCTAACTTCCTTGAAGAAGTATTTCGGAGTGATTGGGATGAAAGAATCCGATATGATAAAACCAAAGCATGAGTTTTCAGAAACAGTAGCCGCTATTTATTCCCGGATAAAAAGTACGGCCCAGGTTAACTATAGTACGGAAGACGTCCTCGCAGTCTATAACAGTTTTGTGGAAGGCAGCCGGCAGGAATCAGTATTGTTCGGTCAAACCTTGAAGATGTTACAAAAAGAAACGATTAAGAATGACTATATATATTTAAAAGGCTACTACCACATGTATCATTACTGGAAAAGCGGCAATACCAGCGACAGCGGTAAAATCCGTCGAAATTTAATCCAGATATATGATCTCGATGAAAACCATGGCTTGATGAATTGCCGCATACTGATATCGCCGATGAAACATCAACAAAAAGAGGATTGGTGGGTTTATGAGGGATGGGTGATAAATATCAAAAACAAGCTCTTCTGGTTGTTTGAATGTGTTAAAGGAATGCCTCCGGAGATCGTAACCATTAGCATCTTTAAGCCATCCTTTTGGCCCGACCCGGATCATTTTTTTCTTTACGGAATTGTTTCGGCGCTTTCATTGGAAGGCATCCCCTGTGCCAGCAGTATTGTACTCAAAAAAATTGACTCGGATGATGCCCTAAAAAATAAAATCGGTTATTTCTCCCCGGAAGAAATCAAAGCGGAAAATCACCGCATCGACATTTTAGATCATATCGACAATGAAATAAAGAGCACTTGTGATATATTGACAGCCAAACCAATCGGTTAAAATTTAATGTCTTTCTCCACTTTAGTTGGAGAAGAGGATCCAAGGATTCCAGGGGTCAAGGATTCAAGGGTTTGTTTTCTAAAGACTTTATCCCGCTTCGATCTTCACAAGTTTGAAATATTCAAAATATCTTTA
>CAMYNZ010000003.1 GCA_947259865.1 uncultured Desulfobacterales bacterium
ACTTCTGAATTGGGGTTTATTGTTGCCTCGCCGAAGGGCTTATAGTCTGCCTCCCAGGCGATCATTCCTTGATCGTCGGTCATCATTACGGGAGTGCCGAGGTAATTGTTGAGATAATAATACAAAGTATTGCTGACGGCGTCAACCATGGCCAGACGGGCCTGATCGATGTAAAGGTATTCTGACGTAAAAGTTCCATCGGCCTTGCTCTCGGCAATAAGATTGCCGGCGAAGTCGTAATGAAATACTCTCGATTCAGCATTAACCACTTTAATCACCCGCTGGCCGAGACCGTTATAAACATACTCACCTAATATGTTGCCCGATTCTTCCACCCGAATCAAACGATTGTTCTGGTTATAGATCAGAATTTTGTTTCCGATGGCGGTGATATTACCGTTAGCATCGTAGGAATAGTCGATGGAATCGCCAGGATCTGTTACCCGGGTCAGTTGATTGGTGCCTGGAATATAAGTAAACGATTCGGTTTGACCTTTTAGCGTGCGGGTCAAGCGGTTACCAACCTTATCGTAGGTATAATTGATGGTTCCATACAGGCCATTGGCAGCGGTTAAGCGATTCAGGGCGTCATAAGAAAAATCCTGGTTATACCAGGGAGTAAATGTGCCGCGGATGGACTTAAGGTTGCGGTTGGCATCGTAAGCGTAGACCTGCTCCATGGGTTCGCCCGGGTTGATTACCTCCAGGCAATCGCAATCAACGGACGATACGTTGTTAATTATTCCTCCGGAGCCTGTTTCCATTCCTTTGGGGACACCAAAAGAATTATAGGAAATATTGCTAACCAGTGTATTCGTATCGGAATTATGGCTGGTCGTTACTCTTCCGATTTTACCGGTTGCAAAACGTGTATAGTCAATGGTTCTGCCCGAGGGATAGGTAAAGGAATTAAGCCGGCCGCCGGATGTAAAATCACGGTTGAGAGGATAAGTATGGCCATTGATAATGCTGGTTTTACCCACCAGCCGACCCCGAGCGCTATATTCAAAACCGATAATCCCCGAAGGATCGGTAATGCTGGTGCGACGCCCGATCCCGTTGGTCCCGGCATCATAGCCATAATTAATATTCTGGCCGGAATCAGGAAACCGAACTGCAGTCAGGCGATTTAAGAGGTCATACTCGTACTTTATGGTGATACCGTTGGCATCGGTTTTGGCGACTGGATTCTCGGCAGCACCATAAACATAGCTTGCAGTGCTGCCATCGGGGGATCTGGTGGACACTAATCTGGCCATGTCGTCATATACAAAGGTGGTTACATTGCTTTCGGCATCCGTCACCGAAACCAGGTTCCCGTGATTGTCATAGTCGTATGAAGTGATTCCATTACCCGGTTGAACAACTTCCACAAGGCGATTTAGTGTATCATATCCAAAAGAGGTAGTGTGACCCTCAAAATCGGTCACAGCAGCAATATTTCCATCAAGATCATAACTGTATTCTTTAAAGATATTATCAGCCTTGATCTCTTTCCAGAGTTTTCCCGGAATATCCGGCTGCTGATATGACCAGCGCTTACGGGAATTGCGATTATCACCTGTATCAAATTTGCTCAATTCGATCCGGTTGCCCTGGGCATCATACAGATAGGAGATATAGTTTCCTTCCATATCGGATCTTCGAATCAATCTGCCGGTAACATCATCATAGACGAAATAGCTGCTTACACCGTCCTCATCAGTGTACTCCGCTGCTAATCCGGCGAGATTGTAGGACATAGTTTTTCTACTATTGTCTGCTTGATGGATAATGGCTGCAATACGGCCCCTGCCATCATAGGTGAACTCCTTGGATTGTCCATTCACATCTGTAATACTGCCCGTCTGTCCGGCAGTATTATAATCGGAAAAACCGGTGGCACCAATCAGCGGCCATGTGAGGGTCAAAAGATCAGCGCTGCCATCATCATAGGCAAAAGCAGTAATATCATCTTTGCCGGCCAGCGGCCCGTCAATGGATAATACCTGTCCTTTAGCGTTATACGTCAAAGTGGTGATGTACTCATAAGAGGTTGCGGCACCTGTGGCATTCAGGGTAAAGCCTTTCTCTATAACTCGTGAAATCCGTCCAGTGGGATTTTCATTGGGGATGGCATCATAATCATTATCATAATCCCAGATGGTCGCTTTGTCTCCATTGCCCAACACGCTATCCTCGCTGCGGATTAAGGGGGCATTTATCTCCGGGTGGAAGGTGAAGGTAATCACCCGTTGTTGCGGCGTGTCGGCCGCCAGAATTACCGTAGTCGGATTACCACGGTCATCATGGTCCAGGTACCGTCGAATTGAGCCGGCGGCGGTTTCAACCTGGTTCAGGTGCATTTGGATATCATACCGCCAGCGGACGATATAGCTGTTATTGTAGGGCGCACCACCCGGCCCCGTCATGGAAGAAAGCCTTTTGCGGCCACTAATTTCTTCGATTGTGTAGATGCGCACGGCCCCGTAAGCATCGACCACTTCAATTTCCTTTTCGGTCCCGTAATCAACGGTGACACCTGTGCCATTAACACTGTAATTTTCCACGCATCGATCCTGATTATTATAAACCCAGGTATTGAGCAGATGGCCGGCCGCATTTTTCTTCCGGGTGAGATTGTGAATGTCTGCCGGGTCAGCATAATCATAAACAAACCCGGATCCATCGGCGTAAGTAACGGTTACCAGATTTTCATCTATATCATAACCGTAGGAGACCCAGATCCCGTTGGGGACTGCCGGGGTGATTGGACCTGAAATCGAGGTCAGCAATCCGTGGGAATCATAATTAAATGTCAGCGCACGGCCGCCGGCTTGATCAACAACCCGCTCCAATCTGTTTTGCAGATCATAGCCAAGCTCAAGACGATTTCCGCTTTCATCCTCCAGCCAGAGCAATCTTCCTGAGCCGGAGTAACCATAACGGACACCATCCAGCCGGTGCCAGACATATCCACCGGCCCCGGCAATAACCCGGGTACGCTCATAGAATTGACCTTTAAAGATACCGGCGGTTGCTTCTTTGAAGTAGGAAACACGTCCGGTGGGATCCACAATCGTAAGGTAGACTTCGCCGCCCACTTCATAGGCGGCGTTCAAAGTCGCCAAATACGTGTGGCTCCAGCCATGACCCAGGGAGCTAGGCTTATTGGATTTGCTATTATAGGTTGCTGCAAAAGAAAGGCCGTAACGATGGGGAGAAGCAAAATTCAAATCTTCACGAAATTCAATCATATTGCCGTTCAATATTCGGATCGTTTCCCCGACCAGGCCGCCACCACCCAGCTGTTCGTCCGGACTCAGACCGTAATCGATATCACCGGGGGACGAGACCGCCACGGATACCGAATCCGCAGCCGTTCCGGCCGGACCGATTGCAGTTATGGTATACCGGGTCGTCGCGGCAGGCCTCACCGAGATACGCCCGTTCACAGATACGGTACCGACACCGGGAGCAATGTTACAAGAAGTTGCATTTTTTGAATTCCAGATCAGTGAACTGGATTCACCATGACTGATTGACTCGGGGAAGGCAGACAAGGTTACTTCCGGTGGAGGGATTAAACTGGTTTTTTGGATCTCGAGTTGAAGGGAGGCTCCGGGTGTACCCCTGAGAAATAAAATCAGACGATTTCTGGTGCGCAGACGTATAGCTTTATCGAAGACCGCCTGGTTGCTGCTTAAGAAATCACGCAGAAAGATAAACCTCCCATTTAATATTAGAAACCCACTCCGAAACCTATTATCGGTGCCAATTTTTGTAAGACTGAGGAAACCGTCTCCGGGTGTATCTATTTTAAAACGATGCAGAGACAGGTGCAAACCCCACCAGCCGAGGTTAACCTTCTGGGGGCCTAATACGGATTGGCCGGCGGCAAAGATGAAAGGTGCAATTGAGAAGATGATAAGGAGGGTAATAAGCAGAAAAGGGCGCTTTATTAGCATTTGTTTTTTTCCTTTTCTCAAAACCCTACTCCATACCAGGATTGTTTTGACCAAAGAGGAGTTCTATTAAACCGTTTGTATGAATAGGAATTATTTATGTTTAATCAGGGTAGTTTTATAATGCAATAATAATGTTTCTACGTTTCTACCTAAAAAAAATTTTCTGGTGTAGAATATAAATAGGAATCGCAGAGATTATTCAAGATGATGAAATTTAAAAAAACTTGTGCGGGGATGATCCGGATGCTATGAACACGGCGTCGGTTCGGATAGGTCTTATGCAAAAACTGGATAAATCGATTTTCAGCACCCTTTTTTTCTCCATCTTTGCCACGGTCACCGGTGTAGGTATCGTGGTGCCCCTTTTGCCGGTCTATGCCCGTGATCTGGGAGCCGGCGGGCTGTACATCGGTATGATATTCGGCGCCTTTTCGCTTTCCCGGACGATTTTGCTGCCCTATTTCGGTCGGCAGTCGGATAAAAAAGGTCGCAAAACGTTTATCGTTCCCGGTCTTTTTGCCTATACTCTCATATCCATCGCCTTTATATTCTCAAAAAACGTCAACTCCCTTATCCTTTTAAGATTTGTACAGGGCGCCGCCTCGGCCATGCTCCTGCCCGTTATCCAGGCCTATGTCGGTGATATCACCCCCCAAGGCCGTGAGGGTCTTACCATGGGCATATTTAACATGTCACTGTTTTTAGGGTTGAGCCTGGGACCGGTATTGGGCGGGGTTATCAATGACCGTTTCAACCTGGACGCGGCCTTTATCGGCATGGGAAGTCTGTCGTTCATCGGATTTTTATTGGGCTTTTTCCTGCTGCCCCCTACCCGTTCCGAACGGGTGGTTCAGCAGGGCAGACCCCCGGCAGCCTGGAAACGGCTGCTGCAGGACCGGGATATTGCCGGGCTGTTTGTCTTCAGGCTGGCCTATACCGCCTGTATCGGCATCATCTGGGGATTTTTACCCATACTGGGCGCCGGAGAATTATCGCTTTCCAGTTCATCGATCGGGATTCTGGTCATGCTGGCCATTTTTGTCAGCGGTATCATCCATGTACCCATGGGGTGGTTGTCTGACCGCATCAATAAAAAATTGATGGTGGCCAGCGGTGGTTTGATTGCCGGCTATGCGGTTTTAACGTTCAAATGGGCGGCAACCTTCGGAGATATGGTTACGGCCAGTTTATTATTTGGTGTCGGCGGCGGCATATCCATGCCGGCCCTGGCGGCACTGGGCGTTTTGATCGGAAACAGGACCGACGCCATGGGCTCGGTTATGGCACTGCTGACCGTGGGCCACAGCCTGGGAATGCTGGTGGGTGCCATGCTGGCCGGTTTGATGATGGACCTTTTTCAACTGCGCCAGGTTTTTCCGCTGGGCACGGTCATCATGGGTCTGGGGGTCGGGCTCTTTGTTATTTGCACCCTGCACCCCAAAACCCGGGGCGATTCGGTAGCGTCCGGCAAATAATTGTAAAGTAAGACAAAAAAGTGTAAAATAACGATGTATTAACCGCTGATCCAGCGATTGACAATCGGGGTTTTTGCATTAACCTTAGTATCACTAAAGCAAAAAACAGACCGTAAAAAATCCGCATAACAATCGGCAAGGAAAAGAATCAGGGAAACACATGGCAGCCAAACAAGATTATTACGAAGTTTTAGGCGTTAACCGCAATTCTGATGATGCTGAAATCAAGGGAAACTATCGAAAACTCGCCCTAAAGTTCCACCCGGACCGAAACCCAGGAGACGCACAGGCTGAAGAAAGCTTTAAAGAAGCTGCCGAAGCCTATGAGGTCCTGCGAGACCCGCAGAAGCGCAATATCTATGATCAGTACGGCCACCAGGGACTTGAAGGGTCAGGGTTTTCCGGATTCGGCGGATTCGAAGACATATTTTCAAGCTTTGGCGACATCTTTGAGGATTTTTTCGGTTTTGGCAGCAGCCGGCGATCCAGAAATCGGGCCCAGCGCGGCACCGATCTCCGCTACGACATGACATTGGACTTCATGCAAGCGGCCTTTGGAACCGAAACCGAAATCAAGATTGAAAAGGCCGAAACCTGCCCCACCTGCAGCGGAAACGGTTGTGAACCGGGCACAGGGCCGGAAAATTGCAGCCATTGTCAAGGCCGCGGCCAGATCACCCGGGCCCAGGGTTTTTTCACGGTGCGAACCACCTGCCCATCCTGTCGCGGTGCCGGTCAGGTCATAACACACCCGTGTAACGATTGCAGAGGCATGGGTCAGGTTAAGACCCGTAAAAATGTGGCAGTTAAAATTCCGGCCGGCGTGGATGCCGGATCCAGGCTACGTTTGACCGGGGAGGGTGAAGCCGGGGTTAATGGCGGACCGCACGGGGACCTTTATGTATTTATTCATGTCCAGCCCCACGAATTTTTTGAACGGGACAATACAGACATAATCTGCCGGGTGCCGATTTCTTTTGTGCAGGCGGCCCTGGGGGACAAAATAACGATTCCGACCCTGGTCGGCGAGAAATCGATCAATGTACGCAAAGGGACCCAACCGGGCGACAAAAAGCGGTTGCGCGGTGAGGGCATAGCCTCCCTGCGTCACGGGCGACGCGGTGATCAGATCGTACTGTTTGACATCAAAACCCCAACCAATTTGAACAAAAAACAGGAACACCTCCTCAAGGATTTTGCCAAACTCGAAACCAATAAACTGAGCAGCAAGCTCAAAAATATCCTTAAGGGTGATCTTGCCGGCGCAAGCAACTAGAAGCTTACAATCAATTGCAGCCGCAATAATGCCAGTGCATGGGAGTGTCGGCAACAAACATATGGAATAGACGCATGTTTGAATTAAAAGTGGTAACCCATTTTGCAGCCGCCCATCAGCTAAAAATGGTGGCGAAAAAATGTGAAAGCCTGCATGGCCACAACTGGAAGGTCGAGGTCTATCTGACTGGAGAGGAATTAAACCGGGCAGGGGTATTGATGGATTTTGGAGAAATAAAAAAAGAGGTTTCCAGTATCATGAAAACGCTGGACCACAAATTTCTCAATGAAACGGAGGTCTTCCATGACGACCGCCCCCCCTCATCAGAAAATATCGCCCAATACATTGCCATTGAATTACAGGCGGCCATCAAAGACCCCGCAATCAAAGTCAGCCGGGTGACCGCCTGGGAATCCGAGAACGCATGCGCAGCCTATATCGTCGGTAGCCCCTGAAATTCCTACGCTGGTTTTGATAGATTATTTGCGGAGCATGATACTAAAACTGGTTTCAAATCCCCAGATTATGTTCGAAGGCAAGGCGCAAGACGACGAAAAAGCGGAGCATACACGTTAGTATGTGAGCATTTTGAATCGGCTTGCAACACAGCTTGCGGACATTAGATGGGGTTTTGAAACCAGTTTTAAAGATCACTACCGGCCGACATCGCCTCCATCAATTCATCCCGCGTAATTATCGCCGACACATCTTCAACATGTTGTCGGATATTCTCCAGTCCGCCTTCCTGGCGATCCACCAGAATGACGGCCGTAACCACCTCCATACCTTCATCTCGCACGCGTTCGATGGCTTTGATGGTAGAGCCACCCGTGGTGGCAACATCATCGATGATCGCGACCCGTTCTCCCGGCTTAATATCCCCTTCAATCCATTTAACGATCCCGTGGTCTTTCTGAGTCTTGCGGATGGAAAAGGCTTTGACGGGTTTTCGGCCCAATTCCGAGGCAAAAGCAGTCGCGACGGCAATCGGATCCGCGCCAAAAGTCAAACCGCCGACAGCCTCCACATTTTTATCTTTTATGGCCTCAAACATTAAACTGCCCGCCAGAAACATTCCCCGGGGATGCAATGTTGTCGGTTTGCAGTTGATATAAAATTGACTCATTCGACCGGATACTAGCTTGAAAACCGGCTCCTGACTGTATTGAAAGGACTTGCGGCAAATTAACCCGATAAGTTCCTGTTTCATAACAATAAATCCTTTATATAATAAAGATATAAAATCCCACCGGTACCCGGTTGACATCAAGAAACTATTGCGTTTAAAGTACTGATTGGATATAAAAAGCCTCCACCGAAATGGAAGAAGCCGTTAATGGGATTCCAGTGGAGGCTTTGAGCAAGGAAAACTGAGAGCAGCACTCCTTGGACTCTTTGCACCAATATCAATTAAACTTAAACAGGTCAATTCAAATTCGCAGGAGGATATTGTGCAACTACGGGCTTCAAATCGACAAATCAGACTATTGCAACCGATGGTAACAGCCGCTCTGATTCTTGGATTATGGCTGGTTTTGACACCGGTTTCTTCAGCCCGGAGCCAGGACACTGAGCTTACTCTCAAACAGGCCGTCGAACTCGCCATCAAGGCTAACCTCAATCTGATGATATCCAGGGAAGACATCGCAGCGGCCCATTCCATCAAAAACATTCAACGCTCCAATTTGCTACCAACCTTTAGCACCCTCTACGAGTACACCCGGGATGATGAAGGCCGCAGTATTGGCGGGTTTGCCGAAGCCTCCCGGGACACATACACCTTTGCCGTTACGGCTACCCAACCGCTCTTTCGGGGGTTTGAACTGATCAACGCCTACCGAATTGCCGAGCTGGGGGTTGACGTGGCCGAACTCAATGAAAAATTGACCCGGCTCAATGTCATATTTGACATAAAAAGTGCCTATTTTACGGTTTTAAAGACAAAAAAGCTGGAACTGGTGGCCCGGGAATCGGTCAAAAACCTCGAAGCCCAGGAAGACGTGGCCAGGAATTTTTACGAAGTCGGCATGACCCCTTTAAACGATCTGCTGCAGGTCCAGGTCCGGGTGGCCAACGCCAAACAGGAATTAATTGTTGCCCAAAACAATTTTGAAATCGCCAAATCACAATTTAATATTATCCTGCGGCAACCCGTCAATTCAGCGGTTCGGCTGGTGGATATTCAGGCAATTACACCCCTGGAAAACGATATCGACTATTTTCTTGAACAGGCCGACACCAACCGGCTCGATATCAAAGTTGCCAATTTGGAGATCGAGATCGCCCAAAAAGACGTGGAAGTGGCCAAAAAGGATTATTATCCTTCTTTGACCCTCAACGGAAACTACTTCAGGGTCGGGGATGACCCGGATGTGGACGGCGGTGAGGGAATATTTGATGAAGACGGATGGCAAATTGCGGCCACCGCTTCATGGGATATCTGGGAGTGGGGCCGGCGAAATTCGGGTAAAAAAGAAAAATTGAGTCGTCTGGCCCAGGCGCGCTATAATAGGGAAGCGGTTCAGGATCTGGCCCACCTTGAAGTAAAAGAAGCCTATCTTAAAGTGATCGAGTCTGAAAGAAATATCGTCACTGTTGAAAAAGCATTGGTGCAGGGCAAAGAAAATTTAAGGATAAACGAAGAACGCTATAAAGAACAGGTCGCCACCTCAACCGATGTGCTGGATGCACAAACCCTGCTGACGATTACAAGAACAAATTATGTCAACGCATTGTATGACTTCGAAATCGCCAAAGCAGCTTTGCAGCGGGCCATCAGCCTGGAAAAGTTGGAATGATCGACACCCGGGATAAAATTGCAATCATCCGCATGTTTCACGTTTATCGAAACTATGGACCCAAGAATGCACTGATTGATATCACACTGGATATTTTTAAAAGTGAATTCCTGTTTATAAGCGGTCCGAGCGGAGCTGGCAAGACCACCCTGCTGAAGTTGCTATATCTGGCCGAGCCGGTTTCAGACGGTCAGATACTGGTGGACGGTATAAATTTATCGAGAATTGCCCATAAAAATATCCCTCCTTTGAGACGAAAATTCGGCATCGTTTTCCAGGATTATAAGCTAATTCCGACGAAAACCGTTTATGAGAATGTGGCTCTGGTTTTGGAGGCCGCCGGTCAAAAAAGACGTTTGATCCTCAAAAAGGTTAAAAGCGTGCTGCGGACGGTGGGTATGGAGCAACGACTCAACGCGTTCCCGCCCAGCCTTTCAGGCGGCGAACAGCAGCGGGTGGCGATCGCCCGGGCCGTCATCGGTGATCCCAAGATTATTCTGGCTGACGAACCCACGGGTAGTTTAGATGCCGATGCGGCTGATCTGATCGTGGATCTTTTAAAAAAATTTCACACACGCGGTGCTACGGTGGTCATCGCAACCCACGACCGGACCCTTATCCAAAAAACAGGCGGTCGGGTCGTTCATCTTAATTCGGGGCGACTGCAGGTAACACCCGATATTTGAAACATCGTGTCCATCCGCAAATTAATGCCCCATAAAAGATGCACCAAATATTACCTTAATTATGCGCAATTGCGGTAGTTTCCAATTGGAGACAATATGAGACTTTATTTTAAACGGGCCATCCAGGATATTCGGCAAAACAGATTCTTAAATGCCGTCACCATTATTACCATTGCGCTGGCAATTCTCATTGTAAGTGCCTTTGCCCTTTTTTTCATCAACACCAATGACTTGATGAATGCCTGGAAGAAGGGCATCAGAATAATGGCATATCTCAAACAGGAGACACCCCAGGCCGAAATCCCTGAACTGAAAAAAAAGATCCAGAATATGTATGGTGTCAGCGATGCCCGCTTTATATCCAAAGAAGAGGGATTAAAGGGGTTAAAAAACAAACTGAAGCGACAATCTTCCCTGTTGGATAATTTAAAGGAAAATCCGCTGCCGGATACATTTGAAATCCGCATGATCGCCTCTTCCCAGAGCTGGGAAAGAGTGGAGATGCTGGCCGGGGAGATAGAAAAACTATCCCGGGTAGAGGCGGTAGAATACGGTCAGCACTGGCTTGAACGATTTACGAGTATCTTCAATCTTTTCAGGTTGGCCGGCTATGCGCTGGGCACTCTTTTCTTTATGGCAACCATATTTTTTGTAGCCAATACGATTCGCCTGGTTCTCTATTCCAGACGCGAAGAAGTTGAAATCATGCGATTGGTCGGTGCGGCCGACGGTTTCATCAAAAAGCCTTTTTACATAGAAGGCCTCATCCAGGGCGCACTTGGCGGGGTTATCGGTCTGGCGGCGCTGTTCGCTATTTTTTTACTCATATCCGCCAACGTCCAGCAGGATTTTTCCGCTGACCTCTTTCATATCCGATTTCTCCCGCCATCTGTTTTTTTGGCAGTTATTTTAGGCAGCATGTTTGTAGGATGGCTGGGATGCTATTTATCGCTCAAACAATACCTGAAAACATGAATTACCCCCAGACCGTTACAATAAAATCCCTGTTGCTTAAATCGGCAGCAATCCTGTTGGCGACAATCATTATCGTGATTATCTTAAAGCCTGTCATCACCCTCGGGTCAGCGACGGATGAAATCGGAATCATAACCGCCCAAAATCTGAATATGCGCCCCGAACCCGGAACGGACTCCCCACCCATAACCGTTCTCAATCAGGGCGTTGAAGTAAAAATTATCGGGCATGAGGGTATCTGGTTAAAAATCGAATACAAGGGCCGGGTGGGCTACATTCAAAATCGTGAACGTTTTGTGCATATTATTCCCGCCAAACCGAAGAAGGAAAGGAGAACCGGCCAGGGAAAAACCAGCGATCCGGACCGCAAAATCGAACGTTTTGAAAAGGAAGCCGAAGATATCGATCGTCAAATTGAAGAGGGCGAGGCCACGCTCGACGATATTACCGAAAAGGAGCTCGGCGTGCTCGGCAGCCTGAATCGACTCGACATTTCGATGGACAAAACCAGCAGGCGTATGTCCACCGGTAAATCTCAATTGGCAAAACTCGAAAAAAAGATAGCAGCGACTACGGAAGATTATAAGAATCTAACAAAACAGATCGGAATCAACGAGGACTATGCTGCCAAGCGCCTGGTTGCGCTTTATAAAATCAGCTGGTCGGGCAAAATGAGCATCCTGGCTTCGGCCCGATCCATGCAGGAACTGTTGCAACGGCAACGAACGCTTGAGCAAATCCTTGATCACGATGAAGCAGTTCGACAGCAACTGCTCGAAGATAAAACCCGTCTCAAAAATCTGCTGGATCGGTTGAATGCCCAACAGATGAAGAAACGTACGCTGCAAACCAGAATAAAAAAACAATTCAAGGAGATTTCCCGTCAAAGAACCCGGCGCACTGCCCTGCTGGAGGAAATTCGGAATAAAAGATCGCTGCAAATTGAGGCCATTGAGTCTCTGAAACAGGCTGCGGACGCATTGGATCAAACCATAGCGTCCTTAAAGGTCGAGATAAATCCTGCCGAACAATTAGCAAATGTCAATATGCAGCCATTTTCAGAGTATAAAGGGTTGCTAAAAATGCCCGTCAGGGGTAAAATTATAGCTACCTTTGGCCCATATCAACATCCCAAGTTTAAAGTAACAAATTTTCGCAGCGGCATCGATATTGAGGCCGACAGAGGCGCAAAGGTGCAAGCCGTATTCGCCGGTCACATTTTATATGCCAGCTGGTTTAAGGGTTACGGGAACATGATCATCATCAATCACGGCGACAACTATTACACCGTGTACGCACACCTGGAAGCGCTTTTAAAAACACGCGGTGACTACGTAAACACCGGTGATGATATCGCTACCGTGGGTGATACAGGATCAATGTTTGGCCCAAAACTATATTTTGAGGTCCGCCACCGTGGCAAACCGATGAATCCGCTTGAATGGATAATAAAAGGATAGCAACCGGTAAATTTGGGGCCAAAAAATAAAATAACCATATCTTCCAACAGGTTGATTGTTAAAATTGCCTCAATGGTTATAACCGGTTAGAAGGAGCATATCTATGAATCTTAAAAAATACCGGCACATCAAGCTATGGCTGGTGGTGGCGATTTCGATTGTATTCTGGACACTGGGAACTGGATATTACGGGGACCTCTCAGCTGACAATAAAGAAACATATGAAGGCCTTAAAATATTCAGTGATGTCATAGAACTTATCGAAAAGAACTATGTCGAAGAAGTTGAATCCAGGGAGCTCATTGAAAAAGCGATTCAGGGGATGGTCCACAGCCTCGATCCGCATTCCGCATTGCTTCCGCCCGAGGCTTTCGAAGATCTGAATATCGATACCAAGGGAAAATTTACCGGAATCGGAATTCACATTACCATGCGCGATGGTTTTGTTACGGTAATTTCACCGATAGAGGGTACGCCGGCCTACAAAGCCGGCATTACCGCTCTGGACAGAATCATCAAAGTGGATGATAAACCCGTCACCGATATCCGACAAGCGGTCAAAATGATGCGGGGTCCCAAAGGAACCCCCGTGGCCGTATCGATTCAGCGGAAAGGCATAGAGGAGTTGATCGAGTTTAATCTGGTCCGTGATGTTATTCCCATAGAAAGTGTAAAAGCAGTGGTTTTAAAACCCGGCTATGGCTATATCCGAATTACCAATTTCAACAGCGGCACGACCCGTGATGTCAATAAAGCCTTAAAAAAGCTTGAATCCGCAGACGGCGCTTTCAGGGGTTTGATTCTTGATTTCCGTGACAATGGCGGCGGTCTCCTGGATCAGGCAATTAAGGTGTCCGACCTGTTTCTTGAAGGGGGAACCATTCTGTCCATCAAGGGTCGACACCAGAGGAACACGAGGGATTTCACGGCTCATCCGCTTGAGGCTGACCGCGACTACCCCATTGTGGCCCTGATTAACGGCGGCAGCGCCAGTGCCTCTGAAATTGTTGTCGGGGCATTGCAAGACCACAAACGCGCCCTGGTCCTGGGTACGACATCTTTTGGCAAAGGTTCGGTTCAAACCATTGAAACACTGGACAACGGCTACGGCCTCAAACTGACAATCGCACAATATTATACTCCCAGCGGCAGATCGATCCAGGCCAAGGGCATTGAACCGGATGTTGTCGTAAACAGCCGGTTTGAAGACGGCGATGGTGCCGATACGGAAGATAATCGCCTGAAAGAAAAGGATCTGAAGAATCACCTTGAGGCAACGCCGCAAAAATCCAAGCCCAAGAGAAAAAAGACTAAAAAAAGCGAGGAAAAACAGGAACAAATCAATAAACAGCGGCTTGATTTTAAGATCGGCGTCGTAACTGCGGAGAATTTGCGGTCAGACAATCAGATCATGCGTGCACTGGAAATCCTTATCAGTCATGATATTTTTGATAAGACCAAAAGCTAAAAAGTGATACTACGAACAAACCTGTAACCACTACCAATCCAGGCTGCAGACAAGTACCACCCCCGCAGTGTTTGTCTGATTTCTTGCCTTACAAACCGGGCGCTCCGCACCCGGTTGCAAGTGCACCGATTAAAGCACTAATGTGCTTTTGCCTTTCCCCGCCTTTGGCGGGGAAATTCAAGCCACCCGCTATGCGGGTGGTCGTTGACTTCCCATACCTGTGATTTATCCTAGATCAATCTGTAAAGCATCAGACCGGAAGCTATCTGAAAAATGCAGATTACGTTCAAGGACAAGCCGAAATATTCGGTTGGCCGGTTTGCCAGTTACGCCAGTTGAGCCCGTATATAAAATGAATCCATCCGAATTTTAATCCTGCTATAAGCGGGAGCAACGGGCTCAACGGGGCAACCCAGTTCCTGTGTGAGCCTTTTGAGGAGGTCAGCAATCCGCCAAAGTACTCTGGCGGATTAATCCGCCGATGATCTCTGGCGGATAATTGGGCGTTAGCCCGCCAAAGGCGGATAAAATGTAATTTTTTGAGATAGCTTCTGGCAACAGACACGAACGGCAACATTGACCAAGAGAAAGAAAATACGCAGAAAAAAGGCTAAAAGAAAAGCCCGCAAACGCATTTCTTTCAGCTCATCGCTGGCAAAAGTCATATTCGGTTTGGTTGTTTTGGCTGTTTTGGTTGCGATTGCCGGATTTCTGACCCATTATTTCATGCTGCGAAAGCACCGGGTACGGCCGCCGGAAGTGGTTCAGAAAGTGCCGACCTATCAGGAACCGGAAACAACACCCCCAAAATTTGAGGTCTTCCCCGAAGAAGAATTGCCGTATCAACCCCCGATTTCAACCCCTCTTGAAATAGAAGAACTTCCCAGGGTGGCCATAATTATCGATGACCTGGGCTATAATCGTAAAATGGCTCAAAGATTTCTTGAGCTTGATGCGGTGCTTACGTTTTCTGTACTCCCATACAGCCCGTTCACAAAAAAAATTGCAAGGGCGGCGTATGATAAGGGCATGGATGTTATGCTCCATCTGCCGATGGAGCCTATTGAATATCCCGCAATCGATCCTGGACCCGGCGTCCTGTTGATGTCCATGTCACCGGATGAGCTCATCCGCCAACTCAATCAGGACCTGGATGCCGTCCCTGCGATTATAGGCGTCAGCAATCACATGGGATCAAAAATGACCGCGGAATCCGACCAGATGTATCAAATCTTTTCGGTTTTAAAGAAACGGGGACTCTTTTTCATCGACAGTCGCTCTACCGCCCACACTGTAGGCCGCTCTTCTGCCCGCCTGTTCAAGATTCCTTTTGCGGAAAGGGATGTGTTTATAGATCATAAACCCAACGCCGATTTTATCCGCAGGCAATTAAAAACCCTCATCCGTATCGCCCGCAAGAAAGGCGAGGCGGTGGGAATTGCACATCCGTCAAAAACCACCTTAAAAATTCTGCGCCAGGAGCTCCCCGAATTGCAAAAACAGGTTGAACTTGTGCCGGTGTCTCAATTAGTAAAAATCATCGGTTGACTTCCCGTAAAAAAGATATCCTCTTTACACGTTTACCCCTAAAATGCTAAATATAAAGTTTACTTTAGAAAGTGATACCTTTATTTGACAGATGCTCGATGCTGGTTTCTGGATACTGGTCTTTAAAGATGATTATCCTTATTTTATCCAGCATCAAGCATCCAGTATCCAGTATCTGCCCTCTTGGTTCCGGCGTGTCCGGGTTAGGATAACTACATGAAAAACAATGTTCGCTGGGTAAAAACCCACTGTGCCAGAATGGACCATGGCGGCTGTGCCTTGCGGGTGGGGGTTAAAGATAACACAATCGTCGAAGTTAAAGCTGACCCGGATGGCTATTTGAATAAGGGTTATATTTGCACCAAAGGACTGGCTTCCCCGGAACGCCTGAGCCATCCTGCCCGACTCAGACACCCCCTGCAGCGGCGCGGGGAACGGGGCGCCGGCAAGTGGGACCAGATAACCTGGTCCCAGGCGCTGACGATCATTAACCAAAACCTGCGCCGGATTAAAAATGATTACGGGGCCCGGGCTGTGGCCTTTTGCCAGGGCATGCCCAAGGGCCTGGAACACTTTGTGCTGATCCGTCTGGCCAATATCTTTGGCTCACCCAACGTCGTGGCCGTTCAGGATGTCTGCCACGCTCCCCGCGAGATCAGCGGTTTTCACACCTGTGGATTTTATCCGATCGCGGACTACCATCTCCCCAGCCAGCTGGTGGTGCTCTGGGGCAGCAATATCACCAGCACCAATGAAGAGGGTCAGATATGCCGCCCGCTGCTGGATCAGGTAAAACAGGGCACGGGTCTGATGGTGGTGGATCCCCGAAAAACCGATCTGGCGGCTAAAGCCAGGGTATGGCTGCAATTAAAGCCCGGAACCGACAATGCCCTGGCACTGGCATTTTTAAATGTCATTATAGAGGAAAAATTGTATGATGCGTCCTTTGTTGAAAACTGGACCCACGGTTTCAATGATCTGGCAAATCATGTGAAAGCGCATACGCCCGAAAAAATTTCGGAAGTTAGCTGGGTCCCGGCCGAACTTATACGTCAGGGCGCTCGAATCTATGCCCAAACACACCCGGCTGTCATTGGATGGGGCAATGCCATCGAGCACAGCCCCCATACGTATGATACGGCCCGGGCCCTGGTGTGTCTGATGGCCATCTGTGGCAACCTGGATGTACCCGGCGGAAATATTCAGGCTAACGAACCCAAGATCCTCAATCTGGGAAAGTTCGTGAGAGCCGACATGCTTCCGGACAAAAAAACCGAAATGATTCATGCCCACCATAACGCAATTCGAGGCCTGATGACGGTGCCACCGTCGCTGTTAAAAAAAGCGATCATCGAAGAAAAACCCTATGCCGTAAAAGCAGCCTATGTTCAATGCGCAAATCCGCTGATCGGTTATGCTGACAGTCGCCAGACCCATCAAGCGTTGTCGAAACTTGACTTTCTGGCAGTAAGCGACATTTTCATGACGCCTACCGCGTCCATGGCGGATTTAGTGCTGCCGGCAGCCACCCACTTTGAATTTAACGACATTGGGCATTACGGGCTGGGCCATGGATACATTTTGGCTCGACCCAAGGTGGTCGATCCGCCGCGGGCCTGCTGGCCGGATGTGAAAATATTGAATGAACTCGGCCGGGCGCTTACCGGAGACGATTACTGGTTCGAGGACTATGAGGATTTATTGAAAGCCGTCTTGAAGCCCAGCGGACTCAGCTACGACCAGTTTGTAGACCAGGGCTATTTAAAAGGCCCGGACCGCTTCAAAAAATACCTGGACAAAGGCTTCAGAACCCCGACCGGTAAGGTTGAACTGTCTTTGAGCCGGGCTGAAAAGCTTAATGTTTCTCCGTTGCCGCAACTTCACCCATTGCCCCAGCCGGATCCGGATTATCCGCTCGTGTTGACCTGTGCTAAAAATCGACATTATCTGCATTCATCCTATCGTTGGGTCGATGCCCTGCGGAAACGCAGTCCCGAACCGGTCAGCCACGTGCATCCGAAAACTGCCGACCAATATGGCATTCGTGAAGGAGATGAAATCATCATTGAAACACCTCACGGCAGAATCACGCAAAGCGTCCGGCTTTCAGAAAAGATCCACCCCCAGGTGGTCTATGCCGCTTACGGGTGGTGGTTTCCCGAACAAAAAATTGCCGCCCAGTATGAATGGCAAAAATCAAACTATAATATGCTCACCTCTACCCAGAATCTGGGCCGGGAGTTCGGCACCCCCGGTCTTAAGGGTATGGGATGCCGAATTCGGCGAAAGTAACATAAGGAATCATCATGGCCCAATCTTTTCTGGAGGGAAATGAAGCCATAGCATGGGGCGCACTGGAAGCGGGCTGCCGCTTTTTTGCCGGATACCCGATTACGCCGGCTACAACCATATTGAATACCATGCTCAGAATACTCCCGCCCCGGGGCGGCATTTGCCTCCAGGGCGAAGATGAAATCGCCTCCATCGGGTTTTGCCTGGGTGCCTCGATGGCGGGAATGAAAGCGATGACGGCCACCTCCGGACCGGGCATCAGCCTTTACAGCGAACAGATCTCTTTTGCGATCGGCAGCGAGATCCCGATTGTTATCGTCGATGTCCAGCGATTGGGCCCTTCCACCGGTTCTGCCACGCGGGGTGCAGATGGGGATATAAATTTTTTGCGCTGGGGCAACAGCGGCGGTTTACCAGTGGTCGTGCTGGCACCCACGGATGTCAGGGACTGTTTCAGTCTGACCCTGCAGGCCTTCAACCTGGCAGAAGTATTCAGATGTCCGGTCTTTATCGCTTCCAACAAAGAAGTCGCGTTGACCCGTGAAAGCATTGATCTGGATGCCATCCAGAGACCGGAAACCATTAACCGAACCGCCCCACCTGCAAGCAAACCCTTTCTGCCTTTTAAGATTTCGGAAAGCCGTACGGTACCCCATTTTCTGCCCATCGGCGACACGGTTACGGTGCGTCAGACGTCTTCGACTCACGGCCCGGACGGTTATATCACAACCGATCCCGCTGAAATCTCAGCTAATCAAACCCGACTCATGCAAAAGCTGCATCTGGCCGTGGACCGTTTCAGTTTTTTTGATGCCGCTTTAGAAAATTCCGATACGTTGATTCTAACCTATGGTGTTACGGCACGCGCAGCCAAGGTGGCTGCCGGGCTGTTAAAGCGCGCCGGCAGACCGGTTTCACTATTGGTGCTAAAAACGCTCTGGCCGGTACCCACAAATTTGATCGAACAAAAAGCCCAAAATGCCAGGCGGGTGGTCGTGGTTGAAATGAACCTGGGGCAGTATGTCAACGAGGTCAGACGCATATTGGCGGGAAAACGGGTGGACTTTTTCGGTCAAATGGACGGCCGCTTGATTACACCCCAGCAGATCATAGAGGTGGTAGCCGATGACCAGTCTGCTGAATAAAGATCGACCACCGGTATTTTGTCCGGGGTGTTCCCATGAACACATCACCCGTGCACTGGACAAAGCCTTTGAGAATATGGGGCTGGGAGGAAATCAGGTGGCCATGGTCAGCGATATCGGTTGCTCCGGTCTTTTCGATACTTTTTTTCATACCCATGCCTTGCACGGTTTGCACGGGCGTGCGTTGACCTATGCCGCCGGAATAAAATTGGCCCGGCCGGAATTAAAAGTGGTGGTAACTATGGGAGACGGCGGACAGGGCATTGGCGGTGCACACCTTCTGGCAGCCTGCCGTCGCAATCTGGATCTGACACTGCTGATTCTCAACAATTTCAATTTCGGAATGACGGGGGGCCAGTTTTCGGCCACAACGCCACCGGATGCGCAAGTGGGGTCGGGATTCTTGAACCGCCTGGAGCGCCCGCTGGATGTGTGCCAGGTTGCACGCTCTGCGGGAGCCCCATACCTGACCCGCTGCTCAAGCTACCGCAAGGACCTGGACATAATCATCGAACAGGCCATTCGTTTTGAGGGATTTTCCGTCATCGACATGTGGGGTATATGCCCGGGACGGTATACCCGGGGTAACAAACTGACACCCAAAATAATCGAAGCATCTCTAGACCAATTGCCGCGCCAGGAAGGTGTGGTCGAGGAAAATACGCGACCGGAATACGGGCTTCGGTATCACGCATTGGCCGCCGACCAACCGTCGGTCCCTGCGCCGATTCAAATTGAAAAAAAATTCGAACCCCCGCAGTCCGGCAGACAGGAAGTAATCCTGCTGGGCAGCGCCGGTCAGCGGATTCTAACAGCCGGCGAAATATTGTGTCTGGCCGGATTATCGGCAGGATTGAAAGCCACCCAGAAAAATGATTACAACATAACCGTGCTGCGCGGGCCTTCCATCAGCGAACTGGTCCTGTCAACGGATGATATCGGATTTACCGGTATTGACAGGCCATCTGTAATCATCGCCCTGAGCCAGGAAGGTGTCGATCGTCGAAAACAGCTTTTTGATCATATCGAAAAAGACACCCTGATCATCCAGGTACCGGGTGTCAACCTGCCGCCATCGCGCGCAAAGATTCACAAAGCAGATCTAAAAGCCCAAAAAATAAAACCTGCGGACTGGGCCACAGCAGCTATTGCTATCCTGGCCAAGCATGGCAGGGTGCTAACGCTCCAGATGCTGCAGGCTGCCCTTGAAATCCGTTTTAAAGAAAAAGTCCTTATGACTGCACAGGAACTTGTGGCCCGGGTAAAGGCCTGACGATACAGTATCAGGGGTTGAGACACCAAGACGCTTGTTGCCCATAAGCGCTAAGTTATTTTTACGCCGGGGGCTTGTGGAAGGTTTACTGAAAAAAAATGAACATCGAACATCCAACGCCCAACATCGAATGTTGAATGGGAAAAGATGAAAAAACAGACTTATGACTTAGAAGAAAGGCTGCTCGAGTATTCGGTCAGAATCATAAATGCAGAAGAATTAATTAAGATTTTTGTTACGAGTATCAACACGGCTGTAAAGAAACAGAAAAAGGTGTTGAATGTTCGGCATTGGAGGTTAGTTTTTCATTCGACGTTGGACGTTGGATGTTCGATTTTCGACGTTCATCTTTCAAAACAACCCTGTATGGCACAAATGTAACCCGTGAATGTTTGCAAAACAAATTAGCGCTTATGGGGCCAAGCCCCTAACTTGATCTCTATGAGAGGCGTTTATGTCAGAAATTTTGGAGATGGTAAAAACCCGGGATCCGGGTGAAAACGAATTTCATCAGGCCGTGCAGAATGTGATCCGAAGCGTAAAGCCGGTCCTTGACCGCACTCCGGAGTATCGTCAAAAAGCCATCATGGAAAGAATCACGGAACCCGAACGGGTGATCACATTTCGGGTTCCTTGGATGGACGACCAGGCCGACATAAAGGTGAACCGCGGTTTCAGTATTGAAATGAACAGTGCTCTGGGCCCTTACAAGGGCGGTCTGCGGTTCCATCCGTCGGTAACCCAGAGCATCTTAAAATTTTTGGCCTTTGAGCAGGTCTTTAAGAATGCACTGACGACACTGCCCATGGGCGGCGGTGCCGGCGGTTCGGACTTTGACCCCCACGGTAAATCCGATGCCGAAGTCATGGGATTCTGCCAGAATTTTATGGCCGAGCTATATCGGCATATCGGACCCGAAACGGACACCCCGGCCGGCGACATCGGTGTGGGTGCCAGAGAAATCGGTTATCTGTTTGGCATGTACCGCAAGCTGCGCAATGAGTTTACCGGCGTGTTGACCGGCAAAGGCCTTGGCTGGGGCGGAAGTCTGATTCGTCTAGAGGCCGCCGGCTACGGCTGTGTTTATTTTGCGGCCGAAATGCTGGCCAGCCGCAACAGTGCGCTTCAAGGCAAATCCTGTCTGGTATCGGGGTCCGGAAAAGTGGCCCAGTTTATTACGGAAAAGCTTATCGAACTGGGGGCCGGCGTCCTGACGCTTTCTGACTCCTCCGGATATATTTTCGATGAAGAAGGAATCGATCGAGATAAACTGGAATTCGTAAAACAACTCAAAAACATCAAACGCGGCAGAATCAGCGAGTATGCCGATAAATATCCCCGGGCGGTTTACACGGATGCGGATAACACGCTCGATTATAATCCACTCTGGAACCACCCGGCCAATTGCGCTTTTCCTGCGGCCACTGAAAATGAAATCAGAGAAAAAGACGCCTACAATCTGATTAACAATCGCATCAGCCTCATATGCGAAGGGGCCAACATGCCCTGCACGGCGGAGGCGGTGGAAATAATCCAGGGCAAAGGTGATATCCTGTATGCGCCCGGTAAGGCGGCCAACGCCGGTGGTGCGGCAGCCGCCGGTCTGGAAATGGTCCAGAACAGCATGCGCCTGTCATGGACACGGCAAGAAGTTGACAAGCGGTTGCATATCATCATGAAAGACATACACAAGACCTGCCTGGATGCCGCCGAGCAGTATGGCACGCCCGGTAACTACGTCAACGGCGCCAACATCACCGGCTTCGTGAAGGTTGTTGAAGCCATGCTGGATCAGGGAGTGGTGTAGGGCTTGGGTTTGAATTTCGCCGCCGGAAGTCTAATGATTGAAACATAGATTGAGCATTTTGGTGGTTTGAATATCGAATATCGAACAAGGAATGTCGAATATCGAAGTAAGGCGTCGCCGCGCTCCGTCTTATTTAATGAATAAAAATGACAGAATACGTTCCTTCGACATTCAGTATTCCTTATTCGATATTCTGCGGTTCAAGAGAATCGGCCCAATCCCTGAACTAGTCATTGGGCAACAAGATTTTTGAATTAAATTTTGAGCTCTGTTATTTGTCTTTGGTCTTCTGCCAATAAGGATCCCGCAGGGCTTTTTTAAATAGCTTTCCTGATCCGGTTTTGGGTATTTCCGCCAGAAAGTCTACCGACTTGGGCGCTTTATATGAACCGATGTGCTCCCGGCAAAACTGAATGATCTCTGCTTCCGGGGCGGTCTCGTTGGGCTTGAGAACCACAGCGGCTTTAACGGCCTCGCCCCACTTTGGGTCCGGCACCCCGAAAACAGCCGCTTCCAGAACCTTGGGATGCATGTAAAGAACATTCTCCACCTCGGTGGAATAAATATTTTCACCGCCGCTGATAATCATGTCTTTTTTTCGATCGACGATATTGACGTAGCCTTCAGAATCGAGCACCGCCAGATCCCCGGTGCGCAGCCACCCTTGAAAAAATGCCGCCTCAGTTGCTTCCGGACGATTCCAGTAACCGGGCGTTATCGTATCGCCCCGAACCCAGATTTCACCAACCTGTTCATCATCCGGCGCAACGGGCACGGCATTTTGATCCATGACTTTTAACTCCACCGCCATGAGGGGTCGACCAGTTTTGGCCTTGTATTTAAATTGCTCTTCAGGTGGCAAATGGCGCAGGTGTTCTTTTAAAATACTGAGTGTCAGATAAGGGCTGGTTTCGGTCATACCGTAAGTCTGAATATAATCACAGCCCAGCGTGTCGATAATACTTCTGACCAATTCGGGGGCGATCGGTGCGCCGCCGCTGAGAATACTCCGCAGGCTGGAGAAATCATATTCCCCAACTTGCGGGTGTTTGATGATCAGGTTGAGCATAGTCGGTATCAAATTGCTCAAAGTGATCCGCTCCTGCTCAATAGCAGCCATGACTGTTTGGGCCTCGAATTGGCCGATCATCACGTGACGTCCGCCCACCCAGGTAATGGCAAAGGTGGCCCAGGCATCTGCCAGATGAAACATGGCAGCGATATGGCCCCAAACATCGGTGTCGACCAGTTTGAGTTCTGCAATGGTTGCCAGGGCATGCAGACACACATTTTTATGGGTTAACATAACGCCTTTGGGTTTACCGGTAGTACCGCTGGTGTAATAAAGATGAGCCAGTTGATCTTCCGTGACCGCAAGCGGTGAAAACTGCCCCGCATGGTTCTCGATGGCTGTTTCGTAGTCCCGGGATATGAGGCGCGTGTTGACATCTTGCGTTTCACCGAGCCAGAGAATTCCTTCCAGGGGGTTCGTTTCGGCAAGAAGATCCTGCACCAGGGGAGCAAACCGCGCGCCGGCAAGCAGCCATTTAGCACCGGCGTCATTCAGTATGAAGGCAATCTCCTTGGCCGACAGACGGAAATTCAGAGGGCACATGACAGCCCCCATCCCCGCAAGGGCATAATATGATTCAAGGAACCGGTGCGAATTGACTTCAAGAATCGAAACTCGGTCTCCGGTCCCTATTCCCTGGGTATTCAGAAAGCGTGCCAGTGCCTGAGCACGATCCCCGATCTGCGGGTAGGTAAAGGTACGCTCGCCGTCCACAACAGCGATCTTGTCGGGGTAAAGATCAATGGCTTTTGCCAGCGTTTTCCAGATATCCACCATTAACTCCTTTCTCTGTTGGCGTCTTAATTGTGATTTTTTTGAATTTTATCCAGCATCAAGCATCCAGTATCTGAAACACGCTGGGATAAGCGTTTGTTTTCAGCAGTTGGTTCACGATTCCGGGTAAGGATTTATAACTAGCTGCGGTGTCCTGTGATTTCAGAGATTTTTTGGGTCGTTCGAATTAACGCCTGCAAGCAGACATCGCGATGGGCGGGATCCCGAAATCGTATTTCCGGTATGGCCAGACTCAGGGCAGCCACTATCATGTCCCGATGGTTTAAGATGGGTGCGCTCAGAGATCCGAGACCCGATGCGCGCTCCCCCAGACTGATGGCGTAGCCCTGCTTCTTGGTCACGGCGATTTCGGATCCAAGCCGGTTGATATCTGTAATGGTATTGGTCGTCAGGGGTATCAATTCTACACCTTTCAAGTAGTCTTCAATAAAATTATGGGAACTGAAAGCTAAGAGACATTTTGAGGAGGCGCCCGCATACAGCGGAGATCGGTTTCCAACCGGCATACTGGCCTTTAAGTGCTGAGGGGATTCCAGGGATTCGATACACAGACTTTCACTGGCCTCAATGACATTGAGATAAACCGTTTCCCGGGTCTGCGATAACAAGGCCGTCATCAGCGGCAGGGCTGTCTGGGTGATGGAGTAGGACTGCTGCAGTGTGTCCAGAAATTGAAAATATATGTGGCCCAGACGATACTGGCGGGTACCCGGGTCCTGGTAAACAAACCCATACCCCCTTAAAGTTTTTAACAATCGTTGCGCCGTGGCCGGGCTGAATCCAAGGTGGGCGCTTAATTCTCTTACTCCCCAGGATGATTTTTGGGGCCGGAAAGCCAGGAGAATTTTTATAGCCTTTTCGACGGAGTTTAAACTTGATTGTTTTTGTATCATTATATAAAACGCTGTTTTATTTTTTTATGACAGCAATAATCCGGCTTGTCAAGAGTATGGGTCTAGCGCAAAAGCTCTTGACAGGAGACAACAGACATAGCTATATGTCAGCTACTTTTTAACGATGTTTCATGGGGTAAAACAAGACCGGCCTCAATTTGAATCCGCAACCCAATGGAACTATAAAATTAAGGAGGAATCAATATGGATTTTGCCCTGTCAGAAGAACATGAAATTTTAAGATCAATGGTTCAAGATTTTGCGGCCGAAAAGATTGCCCCTTTCGCGGATGAATGGGATGAGAAACATTATTTTCCGTACGATGAAGTGATAAAGCCGATGGGTGAACTCGGTTTGTTTGGATCGGTAATCCCGGAAGAATACGGCGGGTCAGACATGGGTTGGCTGGCTGCAATGATTATCACCGAAGAAATTGCCAAAGCGTCAAGCTCTTTGCGCGTCCAGGTTAACATGCAAACCCTGGGATGTGCTTTCACGATTTTTACATACGGCAGCGACGAGCTAAAACAAAAATACATATCCAAACTGGTCAGTGCTGAATATATGGGCGGATTTGCCATGACCGAGCCGGATGCCGGATCCGATGTCATGGCCATTAAATCAAAAGCCGAAGACAAGGGCGACCACTGGCTTTTAAATGGCAACAAAACCTGGATTTCAAATGCCAATCTTGCCGATGTTATTATTTATTACGCTTACACGGATCGTTCCCAGGAATCAAGGGGCCTTTCGGCTTTCCTGGTGGAACTTAAAAACTTTAATGATATCCGCACAACAGATCTGGATAAGATGGGTTCACGGTCATCGCCCACCGGAGAGATATACCTGACCGACACCAGAGTTCCCAAGGAAAACATTCTCGGAAAACCGGGAGACGGCGCCCGGATTCTTTTTGGATCGCTGAATCAAACCCGGCTTTCCGCCGCTGCCGGCGCGGTTGGGCTGGCCCAGGCCTGTTTGGATGAAGCCATCAAGTATTGCAATGAACGTAAACAATTCGGAAAACCTATCGGCCAATACCAGATGAATCAGGATTTGATTGCCCAAATGTCGGCGGAGATAGAAGCGGCCCGCTTGCTGGTATACAGGGCCGCCTGGGCCAAAGATCAAGGCAACCTCAACAACGGGCTGGACGTTGCCCAGGCCAAATATTTCGCGGGCGAAGTTGTCACTAAATGTGCCAACTATGCCATGCGTATTCTGGGAGCCTATGGCTACTCGACGGAATACCCGGTGGCACGCTACTTTCGCGACACCCCCACGTATACCATGGTGGAGGGATCGGCCAACATCTGTAAATGGATCATTGCCCTTGATCAGCTCGGCATTCGCAAGGCCAATCGCTAAAATGCCTGGTCGCCGTTCGTTGGCGAATTTAGTCGCCGTTCATTGGCGACTTTAGTCGCCGTTGGCTGGCGGCAAAGACACCCTTGGTTTTGAAAAATCTTGACAACGGGTTGGAGACTGTTAGAAAAGGAGCCAAAAACCAGCAGCGTATTTTTGGCCTCACTACAAACATAACAGATTAGATTTAGGAGGAATTCATGAAACAAGTCGTAATACTAGGCGCCACCCGGACTGCGGGGGGCAAATTCGGCGGCTCTCTGGCAGGGTTGGCCGCTCCAGAGTTCGGTGCCCAGGCCGTTCAGGAAGTTATCAAAAGATCCGGAATTAAACCGGATATGATCGACCAGACTATATTCGCCAATGCCTGGCAGGCCGGTGTCGGTCCCAACCCGGCCCGTATTACCGCTGTAAAGGGCGGAGTCCCCACAGACGCTCCGGCGGTTTCGATCAACGTACGCTGTGGATCCAGCATCCAGTCATTGATCTTTGGCGTCCAGGCCATCAAGGCCGAAGATGTGACCACCGTTCTGGTGGGTGGAACCGAATGCAGCAGCCAGGTTCCCTATGCTTTACCCAAAGCGCGTTTTGGTTATCGCATGGGCAAAGGCGACATGCTGGACCTGATGCACAACGACGGTTTCCTGTGCCCACTGGGCGGAGGATTGATGGGTGAGCTCACCGATGCCCTGGCAAAAGAAATGGATATCACCCGTGAAGAGCAGGATGAATTTGCCGCCGACTGCCACAACAAAACCGAGACCGCCGTCAAGGCCGGCAAATTCAAGGATGAGATTGTACCGATTGAGGTGCCGGGTCGCGGGGGCCAGGTGAACATCTTCGCGGAAGAGGAAATCTTTCGCAGCGGGGTTACTTCTGAATCATTGGCCAAACTTCGGCCGGTGTTCAACAAAGACGGTACGGTTACCGCCGGCAACGCCTGCGCGCTTTGCGATGCCGCTGCGGCCCAGGTCCTGATGGAAAGCGAAAAGGCCCGTGAAATGGGCTTAAAACCTCTGGCCGTAATACGGGGATACGCTTTTGTCGGTTACGAACCCAAGCGGTTTGGCAAAGCCCCGGTTAAGGCCATTCCGGTCGCACTGAAACAAGCGGGTTTGGAGCTTTCCGACATCGATTTGATCGAGCTAAACGAGGCCTTCGCCGCCCAGTACATCGCCTGTGAACGTGAACTAAAACTGGACCGCAGCAAGGTTAACGTAAACGGCGGTGCCATCGCACTGGGACATCCGGTGGCGGCAACCGGTTCCAAAATTCTGACCACGCTGCTGTATGCTATGAAAGACCGTGACGCCCAGCTGGGACTGGTGAGTGCCTGTATCGGCGGCGGTAATGGTGTGGCACTAGTAGTCGAAAGACTCAACTAGGCGCTTAGCGACATGATCTCGACAATTTGTTGTCGATGTTTGTTAATTACAATTTTTGACATTTGTGACCGATACTCGATGCTGGACGCCGGTTTCTGCCTGCCCGCCATCAGCTTCGCCGTCAGGCGAGGCGGACGGGGGTACTGGAAATATACCCGCATAAGGTTCAAAGCTAAAAAACGGTTTTGAGCCTTGGTTCAACTTGGAACGTTGAACTTTGAACCCTGAACCTTTTCTTTCCCGGCTTGTCCGCCTCTGGCGTGGCTTGTCCGGGTTATGGAGGTCTAATCATGAAAATCAAGAAGGTAGTTGTCATCGGCGCCGGCACCATGGGGGGCGGAATCGCCCAACTTTGCGCCCAACAAGGAATCGATGTGACACTCGCAGATGTCACCAAAGACCTGGCCGACACGGCTGTTGCCCGCGTTGCCGGGGGTCTTGCCAAACGGGTGGAAAAGGGCAAGATCACAGCAGAGGAAAAGGATGGCGTGCTTTCCCACATTGCCACGGCCGGCGATCTCTCACCGGCAGGGGAAGCCGACATCGTGATTGAAAGCATAGTCGAGAACCTGGAAATTAAGAAAAAAGTATTTTCCGATCTGGATAAACTGGCCCGGCCCGATACCATCCTGGCCACCAATACCACCTCGCTGTCGATTTCGGCCATGGCCGATGCAACCAACCGGCCCGATAAAGTGGTGCAAATGCACTTTTTCAATCCGCCGGTCATAATGAAGCTGGTGGAGATCATGCCCGGCAAAAAGACGTCCCGGGAGACACTGCAAAAAGCGGAAGCTTTTGCAAAACAGCTGGGCAAGGATCCGGTTGTGTGTAAAAACGAAGCGCCGGCCGGCATAGTCAGTCGGATTCTGGGTCAGCTGCTGAACGAAGCCACCTGGCTGGTAGCCTCAGGTGTGGCTGAGCCGTCGGACGTGGACAAAGCCATGAAGCTGGGCGCCAACCACCCCATGGGACCGCTGCAGTTAATTGATCTGATCGGCCTGGATGTCCATCGCGCAAAAATGCAAACTTTGTGCAGCATGCTGGACGACCCGCGCTACAAGCATCCCGGACTGCTGGATGAAATGATTGAGGCCGGCCATCTGGGTGTTAAATCCGGCAAGGGCTTCCACGAGTACGGAGATAAATAATGTATGAAAATGTCTTATTCGAGACCACGGGCCTTATTGCCACGTTGACTATCAATCGGCCGGATAAACGCAATGCGGTCAACAATGCCACCGTAGAGGAAATCGATCAGGTTCTGGCCCGGGTGGAGAAGGCGTTAGATATTCGGGTACTCATTCTGACCGGTGCCGGAGACAAAGCATTTGTGGCCGGTGCCGACATCCGCGAATTGGACAAGCGGGACACGATACGGGGCCGCTCCGAAACGCGACGCCGGCAGGAAGTCTACACGCGTATCGAACAACTTGAGATCCCATCCATCGCTGCCATAAATGGTTGGGCCCTTGGAACCGGTCTCGAACTGGCGATGGCCTGCACCTTACGGGTGGCGTCTTCGAAAGCCAGCCTGGGCCAACCCGAAGTAAAACTGGGTATCATCCCGGGAGCAGGCGGTACCCAGCGGCTGCCCAGACTTGTCGGCCTCGGCCGCGCAATGGAAATGATTCTGACCGGTGACCCTGTTACTGCCGAAGCTGCACTCGCAATGGGTCTGGTCAACAAGCTGGTCGCGCCCGACCAGCTGAGGCTTGAAGTCCAAAAGCTGGCCGAAACGCTGGCAGACCGCCCGCGGCTCGCCGTCCAGTATGCCAAGGAGGCAGTGCTGCAGGGGACAGAAGGATCTCTGGCAGAAGGGCTGTCACATGAATCCTACCTGCATGCACTTTCCTGCGGCACCCGGGACAAAAAGGAAGGGGTGGCCGCTTTTTTGGAAAAACGCACGCCTAAATTCAGCGGGAGATGAAATTTCTCTTTGTACCCTGAGTTGTCCGCTGAGCAAGTTATACCTAAGTTCAACAAGTGAACCACCCGGAACAGAAAAGGTTCAGGGTTCAACGTTCAACGTTCCAAGTTGAATGAAGGATTATATCTGTTTTTTACCTTTGGACCCTGAACC
>CAMYNZ010000004.1:0-5035 GCA_947259865.1 uncultured Desulfobacterales bacterium
CGGGGCCGGGGAATGTCACAGGCGCGGGGCACGGGTGCCTAAGGATACTGGAAGCTATCTCAAAAATACAGAATCCGGTCAAGAATCCCGCCCTCGCGGGGCGCAGTTTTGGGTTAGCCGGTTTGCCAGTCATGCCGGTTTAGCCCGTTCAAAACGGAATGCTATCTGTTTTTATGTTTTAACCGGCAAACGGGCCAACGGGTTCAACTCTGCATCATATGAGTATTTTGAGGAGGTCCGCAATCTGCCACAGATCCCTGGCGGATAATTGGGCGTTAGCCCGCCGGTGGCGAATAAAACGTATTGTTGAGATAGCTTTTAGATACTGCTGCCTGCTATCCAGCGGGTGTGGCAAAGTCTGACACTCTTTTCGATCCGGTTGCGAGGCACGAGCAGGGAAATACGAAAAGAGGTGGTGCTGATACCCAGCACGGATACATGGTGCTGTGTCATCAGATCAACCGTTTCTAAAAGGGTCAGATTATTGCGGTTCAATCCCTCACCGATCAGCGATAGGGCTGCCAGATCAATGTCAACAGCGATAGCGGTACCCATGTTGTTTAATATCGAAGCTTTGATTTGTTTCCAGCCAACGACGTTTTGCACGGAAACCACAAAGGAGGCCTTACATTGCTCCCCGCCGGCACCGGTCTCGGTAACATTTACTTCCTTGATCGGAACCTGCTCGCTTTCTAGATATTCAACAACCTGCTTGAAAAGAACCGGCGCATCTCTGCCGGACAGACGGATTCGTTCAACCTGTTTTTCGCTGACCACCGCCTGTACCCCGATAATGGTGCCGGGCGAAATCCTGCGGATAACGGTTTCTCTGCCCGGTTTGAACGCACTGCGGGCATAAATAGCGATGTCTTTTTCTTTGGCAAATTGCACAGCGTGGGCATGCAGCACCTTGGCCCCGGCCATACTCATCTCCTGCATCACCGGATAGGTGACTTCCGGCAAATGCCGGGCTTCGGCCATCAACGTAGGATCGGTCGAATACACACCGTCCACGTCAGAGTATATCTCGCAGCGCTCCGCATCCAGGGCAGCAGCCAATGCCACCGCCGTCGTATCCGAGCCGCCGCGTCCCAGGGTTGTGATATCCCGTTTGTAGCTAACGCCCTGAAAACCGCCGATAATCACTATCTTGCCCATGGCAATCTCATCCTGCACTCGAAACGGCCGGACCTCAATGACCTGGGCATCATTGTGGCGGTCGTTGGTGATGATGCCGGCCTGGGAGCCGGTCAGTGAGACCGCATCAAAGCCCAGCTCATGCAGCGCCATGCAAAGCAAAGACATGGTGATCCGCTCGCCGGTTGAAAGCAGCATGTCCATTTCCCGCCGCGGTGGTTTAGGCGATATTTCCCGGGCCATCGCAACCAGTTCGTCGGTTGTCTTTCCCATAGCCGACACGACCACGGCAATATCAAAATTTTGATCTTTGACTTTGGCAATTAAGCGCGCAATTTTGTGCAGCTTTTCCACATCTGCGACACTGCTGCCGCCGTATTTCTGGACAATGCAAGCCATTAAGGCAAAGCCTCCTATTTAATGCCGGGTTGGCAATTAAGTATATCACATGGCATGCCTATCATCGATAAATATCTCGGCGCGGCCCGACTTTGACAATCCAAACGGTGAGATCCTGATCCTGAACGGCATAAACAATTCGATAATTACCCTGGCGGATGCGGTATCAATCCTGGCCGGCAAGTTTTTCACAGCCGGGGAGTCGCGGATCTTCTTGCAGGGACTTGATCCGATTGATTATTCGTCTCAAATCTTTTTTGGGAATTGGCATTGAAGCGGGCTTCCCCTGTGTCCGGTAATAAGTAATCAGCCGCCTGATTACAGGCGGCTGGTTGCTTCAACAATATGAGGGCTGTTGCTTACATCCTTTTAGGTGGTCATGAACACATTTTCCCATCAATCATTGCCAGGGGGAAAACAAAGGCTTGAATCCCGCTTGCGGGGTATCCGGCGGGGGAGTTGTTCCGTTCGAGGCGGACCGGGAATCCCGCGGCGTCAGGAATCAAAAACATCAAACACGCTGAAAAGGCATGTTGGCAACAGCCCCCAAAAGACCCGTTTTATTTGGGTACGTGTACCACAATCAGATCTTTGATTTTTTCAAATGTTTTGCGGCCGATCCCGGGAACCTGTATCAGATCTTCCGGAATTTTGAAGGGACCGTTTTTTTCACGAAAGGCAACGATTTTGACGGCGTAATTCGGCCCGATACCCTTTATTTGGGTCAGTTCTTCAACCGAGGCCGTGTTTATATTGATTTTTTGGACCTCACCGGCAACACCGTTAATGACACACACCCACCCGATTAAAACCGCCACAAGCAGCGCAACAAAAATTTTACGATTAAACATTTTTTCCTCCTTTTGATTGAAGTGTTGATGCTCCACTACCTCATCGGTTGTCGACAAAAAAGCTATCCGTTTATCTATTTTATAACCTTACCCAACTTGAACCCGATGAAACGATGAGCCTGACCAATTCGACCGCAGCATCTTTTATTTCTACCTCTTCACCGCACTGTCGACATAAGATTACCGCGTCTGATATATCCAGCGCCATCTTGGTCGCCGCCGGATTTAAATCCGTTGCGCAATCAAGATAAAAAGACAAATAACTGTCGATCATAAAAAATGGCGCTGCACAAACCGGACATCGCAACAAATGTAATTTGCTCTTATAACCAACCCGCTGTGCCAGC
Organism: uncultured Desulfobacterales bacterium; assembly: GCA_947259865.1. The sequence goes on from CAMYNZ010000004.1 coordinate 2,735, forward strand.
CATATAAGTAGTTTGAAAGTTTTGATCTTTATAGTGTTCACTGCGAATACCTCTTATTGCTGATTTCGGTAAAAATAACCGGCTGCCTGTCAATAAAAACTTTCAAATACAGCAAAATTTTGTTAAACAAAAAAGTTGCCATATGCGTTTGTGATACCTGAATCTTATATCTCATCGTATAATGTTTGGATTGAACAACCAGATAATCGCATAATCTATTTATTTGTGTATGTCAACTATTATTTGCATAAAAAGCAATATTTTTTTGCATCTCATTTAGGTACGACATTCCTGGATGTGACTTGGCCATACTATGGTAAAAAAAGATAAACCATATGATAGCAGTGAGTTAGAGTCAATATCAATCGAGACAGATGAGATCATCGGGCGATTGAAGGAAGCGGTGGGGGTTTCTTCCGATGGCCAGCTAGCACATTATTTAGGCATATCGAGGCAAAATATTGGTGCTGCCAGAAAACGGCAGGACGTTCCACCGGGATGGATTTATAGGGTGGCGAGGTTAACAGGCTGCTCCATGGATTGGCTTCATTTTGGACAGGGCGCTAAATTACAGCGGGACTACAGCACCGGGGAATCGTATCCGGCCGGTCAGATCGCAAGCCCCCGGTCACCTTTTCAGGGTGGCCGGAGGCCCGAGGCTGTCGTCGAAGGGCAGGATGATGAGGACCGCACAGGCTTTGGCGCGGCCGTTGAGATGTTGGCCAAAATTTATGGTTCCGGAGATAAACTGCTGATACGCACAATTAACGCTAATATGCGGGCCTTTTGCGAAGCAGTTGACCGCAAAGACCGTGACCGGCGCTCAGCAAAAGAGCTCGAAAATTTAAAAAACCGTTTGAGCAAGACTGAAAAAAAGAGTTAGCAAGGTTATAAAGCCCGCCGGATGTTGGCGGATTTAGTTTCTGCTTTGGCAATACAGAAAATATATTGAAGGATACGGAATAAGAATTTTGCGCGGTCCGATTTTCGGGGCACGTGCAATCTTAAAGAATGTGATAAATTTCTAATCAAAACCAGCGCGCGACCAAAATTCAGTCGTTGAAAGATCGCGTCCCGGATAAAATCAGGACAAACGGCTATTTGGCAAGACGACGTTATTTCTTGCTTTTTGGGGCCGTCTCTTCAGCAGGACGGATCCATTGGCCTTGCCGGCGGTATTCGATACTGATTTTTTTCAATGCGCTCTTTTTCTGGATGAAATCACGTTTCATGCCCAGCAGCCAGTCCCGGTGTTTGAGGGCTTCCTGCGCACTTGCAAAAATTATATCTTCGTCGCGGTTCATTTCAAACGTGGGGCGGCCGTTTTCAACAATCATGTTGCCGGAGATACTGCAAAGCATGCAACGAACCCGGTTATCTGCAAGAAAACGGAAGGTATCACCGCCGCAAATCGGACAGCAGGGCTCGCATTTTTCAGGAACCGGCCCAAATAGCGCCGAAGCCAAATCAGCAGCTATTTTTTTGTTGTTTTCACCCATGAATATTTCACCGGGCAGCGCCCCGTAAATGATCCGGCAGCCTTTTTCCCGGGCCAGAATCAGCTTCAAAAAGCTTTGAACAGCCAGCCGTGTGAATCCTTCCCTGCCGGCAATGCCGGCGATGCCGATTCCCACAGCCGGTTTGTGCCAGAGTTTTTTTGAGTGGTTGTAAAAAGACAACCCTCGGTCCAGCAGTCTTTTCAGACAAGCATTGGCGCTCAAAAAGTAAGTGGGGACGGCAACAACCAGTGCATCCGCATCACCCATGGCCTGAAGCACCGTATTCAAGTCGTCCTTGCGCACGCACTGCTTGCCTTCCGGCAGGCAGCGGTAACAGCCAAGGCAGGGCAATATATTGAAGTCAGACAGCCGCAGCAGATCCAGCTCATGGGAAACAGGGATTTGCCTGCTAATTTCTTTGATCATGATTTCACAGTTTCCGAGGTTGCGCGGTGAGCCGACAATTCCCAGTACTTTTTTCATGCCTTTCTCCTTTCAACCTAAAGCTGTAGCCGCTATGGTTTCCTTAGCATTGACTCGCTTAAAAAGCCAGTTCCTCTTTTTGAAGGCCAAAGGGAAGAGAGGCTGGGAAGCAAGTGCAACCGGATAAAAGTGGACCCGAAGATGGCGATTATTTTAAAAGACAATATCTGGCAGGAAACCGACGCAGAAACCAGAAACGCATAAAATCATCGCCCTCCCCTGTTTTGTTTTGGAGCAGGAGGTGCTCTGTTGGCGGGGATTGCTGGTTTTTACCGGGAAATCAGGCTGTCTTTAACCGCTTTTGGGGGAATTCCGTAAT
>CAMYNZ010000004.1:5053-29353 GCA_947259865.1 uncultured Desulfobacterales bacterium
ATTATGATAGACATGGAATTCCTGGATGGTTTCTATCACCAGATTGCCCGGCGCCTCGGGCACACTAAACTGATACGGAGCATAAACGGTGGCCATATCTGATTCGTTACCCAGCTCATCGATTGCTGTGAGACCGAATTCAACCGGGCCGTTGGCCGGGGTAAACGCGGCCACATCATCGGGCAGTACGACCGCGGAAACATTACCCAGCTCGGCACATTTGGAATTGTAATCTACCCCGCCCCATTCAGACCAATACAATTTGTATCCCACGATCTGAGATGAATTAGAGGCTTCCCACCGGAACTTTCTTTTTTTCATTTTTGCCATCTTGGTCCTCCTGAAAAGACATGACGATGTTTCAAGCGGTTTCAAAACCCTATCCAATTCCGGAAGATCGGGGCTCAACCCCTGAAATTATCTGCTAAAGTTTTGAAACCGCCTGTCGTCATATGTTTGAACGTGGATAACCGCCACAGTCGGCCACGATAAAAAATGAGATGCGTCTGCAAAGAAATAATTTCGTTATAGAAGCGGAGGATTATTTCTCAGCATCATCCATTGCATTGTAGGCATACGGGCTGGGGGTGCTTTCCCAGGCCGGTTTCTCCACGTTTTCGTTTTGGCTTTCGTCCTGCGGTTGTTCGGGTGCTATCTGCCCGATGATCTCCTGGCTGAGGCTTTCAACTTCCAGGGCGGCTTTGCTGTTGGGTGCATACTGCATAACCGAGACCCCGGCGTTCATTGCCTCGATATATGCCACTCTCTGACATAATTCTGTTTCAAAAATGTCGGTATCGAAAGCTCCCATGGCATCCCTGGCTTCACGGCCAAGTTTGGTTCCGGGAATCTTACGGGTTACCAGGAGCTTACTTTTGAGGCCGCTATTTTGTTTTTCTTGTTCGTTAATCATTTCCAAGGTCTTGTCGCACGACCACATATCCACGGGGCTGGGGCTCAAGGGGACTATGGCCAGATCCGTAATGGCTAAAATCGATTGCGTAATATCGCCATTGGCCGGCGGTGCATCGATCACCACATGATCACAATCCCAGGCCAGCTCATTGAGGTCTTGATGACTTATGGGTCTTGGATGATGTTTGATCTCAAATGCCTTGTTGCTTTCTATGGTATGCCACCGGACCGCGCTACCCTGCGGATCGGTATCAATGAATACCAATTTACAATTTTTCCTTGTCAAGCTTGCAGCTAAATTTATGGCCGTAGTTGATTTTCCGACACCGCCTTTCTGATTCACTAAACTGATAATCATTCTCCCCCTCCTTCTGCTGGGTGCGTTTCAGCGTTTGACGTTCCTAGGTTATAGCCAGTGTTGCTCGTAAAAATTCCATACTTATTCCGGGTGTGGCTTCAAAACCCGATATGACGTTCGCGGGCCCCGCCATGATGGAGCGGGATTTCACATCTTGATTTTACAAGTTAATGCTTTCAACAAGAGGCATCTCTGGATCAATGCAACCAGATGTGTAATCCCGCGCGGGCGGGAGCACGATTTTAGGTTAGTCGGTTTGTCCCGCCCCTTGAGGCGGGAAGATGGGATGTTGAAATCACTTTTGCCGACTTGCTATGATAAACCGATGCGGGTGATGCGTGAAATGGGTGAATGATCTCGCTTCTGCCGCTGGCAATCTATCTCAATTGAAGTTTTTCTTCCCGGCTGTTGGCCCGATTTTTTTTCTCTACAATCCTAAAAATGTTTTGTCAACAAAATACACAATATATTGGAGAAAAAAAAATAAAAATTCAACATATTGTGTAGTAAATGGTGAAGGGGTTAGATCCGTTTAACGGAATTCAGGGGTTCTGCGGGGTGGGGTAGCAGGCGCGTGTGGCGCCTCAAACAAAAGCACAGGGATGCCGGGGCGCTATGCACCCAGCTGGAGCAGGAGGCTCAAAGCTGAAAGGGATTGCCAGGGATGCTTGGGGGCATGAAAGCGAGCAGCGTTGAAAGTGCAATGCGCATACGATCGGTTTCCGGTTCATAATCCACAAAATGCCGGAAATACCGGCCGCCGGACGCGATCGGCACGCCGGCCGACGCAACAGGAAAAAATTTGGTTTTATTTTAGTCCATATTAAGGTAAAATTAAAGGTCATTGCCGGGCAGGGGTGATCCGATTGATCTTAACAGCTTGCATGGCATACCGAGAATAATATTGTTTGCATCAAACGTATAACGGATAAATTTTCCAGAATGTGACATATCCTATGGAAAGCAGCACAGCCAAACCCGTTTACCCCTGTCTGATTCCTTTTCCGACCAAAGACGACTCACAACCCATCAGTCTCGAGACGGGTGAAATAACCGTCGGTCGGGCCTCTTCCAACACCCTTTCACTCTCTCATGGCGGCGTCTCACGCCAACATGCCAGGATTTCCCGGGAAAACGGTCAGCATATCCTGACCGATCTGAACTCTCGAAACGGGACGTTTGTAAATAACAAGCGCGTAGACCGGGCAGTCCTCAGCCAAAATGATAAAATATTTTTTGGCAACCGCGGATTTATCTTTTTGACCGAACCGGCTGAATTGGTGCAACCCCTTTCGGACATTGATATTAACGGCGAGGATACCATCACCATCAGCGAAGAGGAAATTGAACTTTCGGAGCTGGTCGCTAACAGCGCCAATGTCGCCGCTCATAATTTTCTGGAACCGTCACCAACCGAAAAAATTCAAGCGGAGCAGGCCCATAAACGGTTGTCGCTATTGTATCAACTCAGTGAAAGTTTGCGGACGGCCAAAGATGCCGATGAAATTCTGGACAAGGGTCTGGAGCTGATATTTAAGGCCTTGCCGTCGGCCGGAAGAGCTGCCGCCATGTTAAAGTCAGAAACCACGGGATCTCTGGAAGTACGGTCGGTTCGCTATCGCAATCAAAAACCTGACGAGTGCGTTATTCCAGTCAGCCGCCCGGTCATCGATCGGGTTGTTAAAGATCAGGTGGCCGTTGTCAGCGGTAACCTGGCGGATGATTCACGTTTTAAGGATTCGGAATCTATTGTGATTCAGAATATCGAATCCTTTATTTGCGTCCCGCTGATCAACGGTAAAAATGTCATCGGCGCCATTCACATAGACACCAAGGACTATGATAATCCGTTTGTCCAAAACGATATGGAATTTACGGCAGCCGTTTCGAACGAATTGGCGCTTTCCATTGAAAACTGCCGCCTGCAAGGGGACGCCATCCAGAACGAAAAGATGGTGGGTATCGGTATGACCATCACCAACCTGGCCCATAATATCAAAAACCTGGTTACCATGAATACCAGCGCAGTGGACATGATGGATGCGCATCTGAAGACGATCGAAGATAAAGACCTTCAGAAAAACTGGCACTTTGTCAGCCAGAGTCTTGAGCGGATTGCCAGTTTAACAGCAGACATGCTTGAATACGCGCAAATGGATCCGATCGATCTAAAGCCCATCGACATCAACTCAATTATAAAGTCTGAATGCGAGATGTTTAAAGATGACCTGGCCAACAAAGACATCGAACTTGAGCTGGAATTGGCGCCCGACATCCCGACCTGGAAGATAAACGAATTCCGATTGCAACGGGCGATTCTCAATCTGATCGTTAATGCCAGAGATGCATTATCTGATAATAAAAACGGGTGCATAAAAATTGCAACGGCATTTGAAGATAACCTGCGCCTGGTCATCCGTGTTTCGGATAATGGGTGTGGAATTTATAAAGATAAATTAAAAAAAATATTTGAGCTCTTTTATACGACCAAAGGGATGGCGGGCAGCGGTCTCGGGCTTTCTATCGTGCAAAAGTTCGTAGAAAGTCTGGGAGGCAAGGTCTCGGCGGTATCTCAGGTCGATGTAGGCTCAACCTTCAGCATGGTTTTTCCCAAAAACCCTGAATAAACATCTTCTCCTGAAATAGCATCCGCAGTTATTGACCGACGGTTGCTCAATCCGCATAGAAGTAGTTTCAAAACGCCATTTTATCGGCCTCAGGAAGGCCAAGGCCCAAAGCTGCGTAGCAATCCTCTCAAAAATGATAGCACATAAAAAGGTTTTACCTGTTGAGCCCCTTGCTCCCGCTTATAGCGGGACAAACCGGCTAACCGAGAAATTCATTTTTACCCTTGATCATTGGCGGATAGTTATATAAAAAATATATTATTTGCCAGGCGTTTGCGGCAGTGCTTGGTGCCCATAATTCTTTTAACCGGTTGATAGAGGCAGTGTAATGATCGAGATCATCTTTTACGGCCGTGGCGGCCAGGGAGTTGTGGTGGCTTCCAAGACTTTAGCCGCGGCTTTTTTCCACGACGGCAAATACGTCCAGGCCTTTCCCGCTTTTGGTGGTGAAAGGCGGGGGGCACCGGTCAAGGCATTTCTGCGGGTCGATGAAAAAGCAATCAGACGCCGATGCTTAATTTACCGGGCAGATCATGCCGTTATACTGGATGATACCCTTTTGGATGAGATGCCGATAGAGGCTGAGGTGAACAGTGCTATTTCAGTCGTCATCAATTCCGCAAACCCGCCTGAAAGCTTCAGCGGGATTGGCGCAGCCTGTATCGGAACCGTAAATGCCAATACGATTGCCGAAGATCTCGGCCTCGGAACGACTGTTTTGCCGATAGTCAACAGCACCATGTTGGGCGCCTTCGTAAAAGTCAGTCGACTGGTGGATATGAAATCCCTGTCTCTGGCGATTCAGAAAAACATTGCTGCCAGATCTGATGACAATGTATCCGGTGCCAGTGCGGCTTACGAAATGGTTCGATGGGGTTTGAAAACCTCATCTTCAACCCAATAGCTGTGTCGCAAATCTCTTTAAAATGATAACGCAGAAAACGGGTTGACCCGTTGAGCCCGTTGGCCCGTTTGCCGGTTAAAATTCGGATGGATTCCATTTTATCACTGGCTCAATCCCGCTATAAGCGGGACAAACGGGCTAAACGAAATATGCACTTTCCTTTTGATCTTAATCTGAAGCTTGCCCGCCTCAGACGTGATTTTCAATACCATACCAAATGAATGAAAGGAGGAATCAATGGCAGACCGTAAACGCCCAGCTGTATGTATGTCCACGGATGGAACCCGGGGGACCAAAACCGGTCGCTGGGGCGTGATGATACCTTTTTTCCAGGAGAAGATGGCTCCTTGCCGCAGCGGGTGCCCGGGCGCCATCCACATCCCCGATTTTATGCAGCACGTTCAGGAGGGCGACATCGAGGGAGCCTGGCGGGTTATATTAGAGAACAATCCCCTTCCTAGAATCACGGGCCGGGTATGTTATCATCCCTGTGAGAACCCCTGCAACCGCAAAGATTACGACGAAGACATCGCCATACAAGCCTTGGAGCGATTTGTCGGCGATTGGGCATTTGAAAAGGGCTTAAACCCCCTGGAAGGGCAAAGCTCAAATGGCAAGCGGGTGGCCGTGGTTGGAACCGGACCGGCCGGTATCGGGTGTGCTTTTTATCTGTTACGGAGCGGTTATCGCGTCTCTGTTTTTGAAGCCATGCCGGAATTGGGGGGTCTTTTAAGATACGGAATCCCGGAGTATCGACTTCCCAAACGGATTTTATCCCAGGAGCTTGAACGGGTGCTCGGTTCAGGGATTGAGGTCAAAAAAGGGTTAAAAGTAGGCCCTGACCTCTCCTGGGACGAACTCCGGGCCGAGTACCAGGGGATCTTCATGGGTATCGGTGCTCAAAAACCGATAAAACTGGGGCTTGATGAGGAGGGCCACCCGAACGTTATGGATGGCGTTCCTTTTCTTCAAACCTGTGAAAAAAAGATCCCTTTTGAATCCGGTCAGACGGTATTGATTATAGGCGGCGGCAATACGGCTCTGGATGTCGCCCGCACGGTTTTGCGCCGAAAAGGCGTGCCATTGGTTCTGTACCGGCGGACACGGGAGGAAATGCCGGCATTTGAGGACGAAATCCGGGAGGCGGAAGCCGAGGGCATAGAGATTCGCTATCTGGTTTCCCCCCGGGCCATCATTCGGAAAGCGGGTAAAGTCAAAGGCCTTGAATGTATCAAAAACCGGATGACCCGTTCCGGGGCAGGTGACCGCAGAGCGTTTGTCCCTCTGGAAGACTCGGCCTTCTTTCTTGCCGGAGATCTGGTGGTGGCCGCCCTGGGTCAATTTGCCGACACGACAGACCTGCCTCCTGAAGTGGAGGTAACGGATCAAAGCGTGGTGGTGGCCGACGATTACGGCTGCGGGCCCCAGGGGATCTATGCCGGCGGGGACGTGACCGATATGCCGCGATCGGTGATCCATGCCTTGGCTTCGGGAAAGCAAGCAGCGTTGGCCCTGGATACCTATTTGCGGCGCGGTGAGAGTCGCCGGCCGGATAGCAATAACACAATTCCTGAAGTGACCCTCCAGGAGATCAATCTGGCCTATTTCGAAACCGCCGCCCGACAGCAGCCGCCGATGCAATCGGCCGAAATACGTAAATCCGGGTTTGAAGAAGTCACCGGCACGCTTTCTGCGGATGCGGCTGCCCGGGAAGCCGCCCGCTGTTTTGGGTGCGGCAGCTGCAACACCTGCGGCAACTGCTATTTCTTTTGCCCCGATTTTGCGGTTCACCGGGATTCCAAAAGTCAAACGGTGTTTATCGATAATGACTATTGCAAAGGCTGTTGTATCTGTGTGGAGGAATGCCCCCGGGGGATCTTAACGGCGGAGGTAAAAAAATGAAGGAGCTGTTGACGGGCAATCAGGCTTTTTCTCAAGGGGTGAAATTGGCGCGGGTGCAAGTCATTTCAGCATTTCCCATCACGCCCCAAACCTCAGTGGTGGAAGAACTGGCAAAGATTTGCGCCGATGACCGGCTGGCGGCGCAATTCATACGGGTGGAGTCGGAACATTCCTCCATGGCATGCACCGCTGCTGCGTCAATGACAGGGGTACGGACCTTCACGGCAACATCTTCCCACGGGCTTGCCTATATGCACGAGATGCTTCACTGGGCATCGGGTTCCCGTCTACCGATTGTGATGGTGAACGTCAGCCGCGCCCTGGGCGCCCCATGGAGCATATGGTTCGATCAGTCCGACAGCCTGTCACAGCGAGACACCGGCTGGCTGCAGATATATTGCGCTACCAACCAGGAATGTATCGACACCGTGATTCAGGCGTATCGATTGGCCGAGACCATCTTGTTGCCGGTGATGATTATCAGTGACGGCTTCATATTATCCCATACCGTCGAGCCGGTCGACGTGCCGGATCAGCAGGAGGTGGATGCATTTCTGCCAACCTATGTCCCAGAATTTAAGCTCGACCCCAAGGATCCGCATGTCTTCAACATACTGGCGGGCCCTGAAGATTTCATGGGACTGCGGCGTACATCCCAGGAGGATATGGAAAACGCCGTAAAGATCCTGGATGAGGTGGACACGGCGTTTCAAAAAACATTTGGCCGGAGCTACGGGCTTGTAGAAACTTACTGCCTGGAAGGCGCCGAAACCGTAATGATAGGATTGGGGGCTACTTGTGAGACCGCCAAAGATGTGGTGGATGATTTACGGGCAAAGGGGATCAATACCGGACTGGTAAGGATCCGCCTGTTCCGGCCCTTTCCGGCAGCGGAAATCACACGGGTGCTAAAAGATGCCAAAAAGGTGGCCGTGGTCGATCGGGCCGTTTCCATCGGCGCGGGCGGGATCCTTTCCCAGGAGATAAAGCAGGCCCTTTTTGGTGTGCCGGGTATGCCGGATGTATTTTCATTTATTACAGGACTCGGCGGCATGGATGTGACGCCCGAATTGTTAAGCCGTATTTTTATGCAAACCATTGAAGCTTCAGAAAAGCCCGCCAAGGGATTCTGGATGGAGGCCGCGTCATGAAAATGGAAAACCAATGGGAATCACCGGAGTACATTGATCAGGGGCATGGTTTTTGTCCGGGGTGTGGATTTGTTGTGGCCTTCCGGCACATCCTCAAAGAGATGGGAGCGGACACCATATTGGCGGTAACCGCCGGATGCCTGGGAACCAATTCGGGCATGTACCCTACCTCACCCATCAACGTTCCGGCCTATAACACGCCGTTTGCCTCGGCGGCAGCGGCCGGCACCGGCATCCGGGCCGCCCTCAGGGCCCAGGGAAACGACCATACCCAGGTGATGGCCATCGGAGGCGACGGCGGCACCTTTGACATCGGACTGCAGGCCTTATCCGCGGCGGCTGAGAGAAATGAGGATTTTATTTATCTGTGCTATGATAACGAGGCCTATATGAACACCGGGGTTCAAAGAAGTTCGGCCACACCATTGGGCGCGCTGACCACCACAACCCCCAAGGGCGACACAAAAGACAGACCCAAGAAAAACATGGCCGCCATTATGGAAGCCCATGGTATCCCTTATATCGCCACGGCTTCCGCGGCCTATCCCGATGATCTTTTGGCCAAAATCCGCACGGCCAAAAATATACGGGGAATGCGGTTTTTGTACATCCTTTCCCCCTGCCCGCCCGGCTGGGGATTCTCGGCAGAGCTGTCCATCAAGCTGGCCCGCATGGCGGTCCAGGCCAAAATCTTTCCCCTGTATGAGATCTTTGATGGGGAACGGATCGTCCTCAATATGGAACCCCCGCCAATCCCGCTCAAAGATTACATCCATACCCAGGACCGATTTAAATACTTCTCCGAAGAAGAGATCCAGAAAATGCAGACAGAGGTGGATCGTCACTGGAAGAAATTTAAAGCCCGGGTGACCGCCTGACGATCACGGGTGGACCACTTTTAAGGAAAAAAATTACCATAGGCCCTGGTCTGTAAAATCATAAGGGCCATGGGAGCATTGATTGAGAATCCGTATCACCGCCGCGGGGCTTATTTTTATAATCGCTAAGCTTTTATCCCGCGCTGCTTTTTGGGGCCGACATCGGGAAAAAAGAAAATCATAACCAGTGATATGAGGGGAATAAACGCCACGGTTATCAGAACGGCTTTTATCGAAAAAACATCGGCAAGCGTTCCAATCAAAGGAGAAAAAACACCGCCAAGCCCGTAAGCAAGGCCCATCATCAGGCTGGCCACCATGGATCTTCCGCCGGGAGCCAGCTCCTGGGCAAAGACCACCCCGACCGGCACGGAGGCCAGCACAAAAAAACCGGCAAAAAATGCCCCGAAAAAAATCCAGAATCCCGGTAAAAATAGCAAAAGGATCAGCGCCGGTGTCATCAAACCGTGGGAAATGTAGAATATCGGTTTATAACCGGTCCGATCCGAAAGCAATCCCGCCAAAAGTCCGCTGAAAGTTCCGGCCACAACAAAAATGGCAATGGTGGATCCCACGGATATCAGGGAATAGCCGTTGTTTGCCAGATAAATCGGCGTAAAGGTCAAAAAAGATTGGCCGACCACCGCTCTGAGCATCATCACCAGCCAGATCAGCAGAATAGATCGCCACACATGTCCCAGGGTTTGCTTCAGGGATTCAATAAAACCATTATAATTGAGAGCTTCGGCTTCAGGCATCGGCAGAACCTGATATAAAAAAATCAAAGCCACCAATCCGATCAGCATCGTGGCCGGCATAGCGGAAAGTCCGAACAGGGCAACATACCAGGTGATAAAAAGCGGTCCGATACCAAAGGCCAGCGTTCCGCCGGTATTAAACACCGACATGGAAAACCCCGCATGCAGACCGCCGTAGACGGGTACCATCCCGGTTACAGAAGGGTGAAACATAGATGAACCCACCGATCCAAGGGCCAGTAACAGCGTCAGCACCCAAAAGGTGGGCGCGACGCCGGCCAAAGGGATAAATAATGTCGTAAGAAGCAGCCCCCCGAGGGCAAAAACCCGGGTTTCATATCGATCCGCAAAATATCCAACCGCCGGCTGTACAATAAAGGCAAGAAGACGCATGGTTCCCGTTATGACACCGACCTGGGCCATGGTGAGTGCGTGCCGGTCCACAAAAGCGGGCAGCAGCGGCATAATGAAAGAGCTGTAGAAATCACCCATAAAATGCACCAGGGTGAGGGCAAAAATAATTTTAACATTCGTGGTTTGGGTCAAAGCGGTCATGGTATTTGGCTCGCCGGGGGTAAAAATGAAAAAGGCATGATAGGCAACGCGCAGTCTCGTGTCAAGCTGTCTCTTTGGCCGGAGTGCTCGTCAAAAAAACTGACCGCTTGCTTTTGGGATTTTATCGAAACCGGGGATTTTATTTTTTTTGGCCGTAAACAAATTTTAAGCTTGACACAGGTATCGCACTCATCTATAAACCCGCGTTTTAACCAAAACCTATAGAAATTTCGGATATGGGGGCTGGGTATTCAAGCCATCCCGGACATCATCCTGGAAGCAACATGTTCGATTTGACAGAGGTACACGAATTGGAGTTTTACATGAATACGGTAGTCAACGGGCCGGCAACTTCGTTTTCAGACGCCCGCAAACTGAAAGCTATTGAAGCAGCCTTCGGTATCATGGACATATACACCCAGGGCCACGCCCAGCGGGTGTCAATTTACGCCATGCGCCTGGCCACAAAGTTAGGCCTGGCGCCCGATGTAGTGGATAATGTCGCGCTTGGCGGTTTGCTTCACGATATTGGCAAAGTTGGCTTGAGCCCGCGGATATTTCACAATAAAGAAGCCACGCTTTCAAGCGACATGCTGGCGGAGGTCCGCCTGCATCCTTTAATCGGCGTTTCAATTCTCAGAAGCATTGAATTTCTGGCGCCTGTCGTGGATTATGTGCATTATCATCATGAGCGTATAGACGGAAGCGGTTATCCCTGTGGTCTCAAGGCCGATGAAATCCCGTTGGGTGCCAAAATTATAAGTGTGGTGGATTGTTTTGACGCCATGACAACCGACAGATCCTATCAGAAGGGCAAAAACAGCCGCAAAGCTTTTGCCATCCTCAATAAGTCAAAAGGCCGGAGTTTCTGTCCCGGTCTGGTCGAAACGTTTATAGCGGAGATTGCGGAAAACGGCATGGTGGCTGCCTGGCCCCCCTATCGATGGCTATCGGTGTTACCCGCTGCGCAGCGCCGGTTCTAAGGCCCCATTTTTTCCTGGACGGCTTCGTATTTACCGGACCCGGTTTTTATAAACCGTAATACGTGGGTAATACACGCGGGCCGTTCTTGCTGATGATGGCTGACATATATGATGCTGGTGGGGGTGCGTCGACCGATATAATCCAGCAACGCCATCATCACCCGGCGGGTGGGTCGATCAAGGCCCTGACAGGGTTCATCCAGGATCAACAGCAGCGGTGATTTTACCATCGCCCGGGCCAGCAGGGCCAGACGCTGTTGTCCGTAGGAAAGAGTGTTAAAGCGTCTGTCGGCCTGGTCGCCGATTCTCAGCAACACCATCCATTGGCGGGCAATTTCTTGCTGAGTCGGGCTGCTGTGCCGGTAAAGACCCACCGAATCAAAAAAACCGGACAACACAACCTCGTAGGTGGTAATCGCTTTACGGTAGCGAATCTGAAATTCGGAAGAAATCAAACCGATTTTCTGCTTTATTTCCCAGATGCTTTCACCGGATCCTCTGCGTTTTCCAAACAGATAAATCTGATTGCTGTAAGCCTGGTGGTTGTCCCCGGCTATCAGGCTCATAAGGGTGGATTTGCCCGAACCGTTAGGTCCGAAAACGGCCCAGTTTTCGCCGGCATTCAACGTCCAGCTCAGGTTATCCAGGACGAGTGTTTGACCATACTTTACGTCAACCCCGTGAAGGCAGATTAATTGTTTCAGGTGGTATTTTTTTTGGTTCTTTTTGGCATCCGGCCCGGAAGGCAGGGTTGTCAGGTTCATCGGCATCGCCGGATACAGCTTTTTTAAGGTCTCATCTGCAAGAATTTTTTCCCGTTTTCCGCGAAACACTATGTGACCGTTGCTGACTCCCAAAACGTGGGTAATGCCGGGTACAATTTCGATCAAACGGTGGGTCACAAGGACAATCTGAGTACCCCGGTTTATCAATTCGTCTATAATTTCCGTCAGGCGATCGCGGGATTGGGTATCCAGCCCTTCAAACGGCTCGTCTAAGATCAGCAGCTTTGGTGATTTTGCCAAGGCCCTGGCAATCAAAACCTTTCGTATTTCCCCTGTTGACAGAAATCGAATCGGACGGTCCAACAGGGCTTCGATTTCAAGCCCGGCTAAAACGCAGGTAATTTCTTTTCCCCCGGCCCCCGCCGGGTCCAAAAAGTCTGCTGAAATAACATCCCGGGTCGTGGTAAGGCTGTCAATCTTATTGCTGAAATATCGCGATGCATCCAACGCCTCTTCGCTGGCGATCAAGCGCTGATGACTTTCGAATGAGATATAACTGACCTGGTCCGGCGGTGATATAAATTGCGGATAAGATATTTTACCGGCCACAATAGGAAGTTCGCCGGCAATGGCGGCAGCCAGGGTTGTTTTCCCGGCTCCGTTGGGCCCGATAATGGCCCATTGCTGAGATTTCTCAATGGTCCAATGGGTGCCGGAAAACAAAAATGTATCTCTGACCCTGATGGTAATATCATCCAGAACCAGGACGGATTGGCTGCCGTTGTAAGTTTTTTGCATGACAAACTTTCTACACCTTTTGATAATTACCCTACCCCTGATTTACTGAATAACATTCAGTCCGAATCGATTTCGAAAAGATCAGGGCAACACATCGGGTTATCGCCGAAAACATTCTAATTGCAATATTACAAGAAAAACTGTAAAATTATAGGCATGGAACGCAGAAAATCAAAATTATCCCGTGATAAAGGCAAATCTCCATCTGATTCGCCCCCCTATCCGCCCTCGGCCCGGGTCCAGGAACTGGCATTTTTACTCAATGCCAGCCGAAAACTAAGTAACATTCTGAATCCAAAAGAACTTTATTCGGTTTTGGCAGATCTCATCACCAAAGAACTCGAAATCAATAAACTGGCGATTCTTATATACGATCATAAAACCGAAATTTTTAAAATGGCATGCCAGGTGGGGATCGGCGATTTACGTCTGGAATTCAAAAAAGAAACCGCGGACGTCCTGTGGCAAAAAATATTCAAAAACGAACCTTTTCCTGTGTGTGACAAATCCGGACACATGCTCTATCCGGATCTGTTTAAAACCCAGGGATTGGATAAGCTTCACACCCAGCTATGGGCGCCGTTGGTGATGACGGGAAAAGTAATCGGCGTGGTGGCTCTGGGTTCCAAAATCGATGACAGCCCTTTTAGTGAAAACGACCGGTTTTTTATAAAGGAAATAACGGCCCACGCATCGGTGTGTATCAATTCAAGTCACCTTTATCTAAAACGCCAGGAAGAAAAGGAAGAACTGGATAAAACTCTGTACAATTTATCGATCCTTTACAGCATAAGCCGGGCCATGACCTATATCAGCGATTTAAAAAGCCTTTTGCAATACATTTTAAACCAGGCAATCGAGATAACCAACGCTGAAAAAGGCTCGATTATGCTTTACGATCTTGAGACCAACCAGTTGATCATCCGTGTTTTGGCAGGATTAAAAGACAAAGTCTATCAGGATAAGGTCAATAATGGTGAAATCAAGTGTAAAACTTTTCTGCCGGGCGAAGGCATTGCCGGCCGGGTGTTTCAAACCGGTGTTCCAATGGTGATTGACAAAGCCGGCGAAGATGATTGTTTTGTTGAACCGGATTCGTCGTATGTTCGCTCCATTGTGTGCATACCGATGATGGTCTTCAACGAAGCCCTCGGCGTTATCAATGTCACCAATAAACTAGACGATCAGAGCTTCACCCAGGAAGATGTAGAGATGCTGAAGGCGGTGGGGGATCAGGCAGCGGTGGCCATCAACAAAGCCCAGCTGTGGGAGATGGCGGTTACCGATTCCCTGACCGGATTATATGTGAGACGCTACTTCATGGCAAAATTCCAGGAAGAGATCCACCGGGCCGAGCGATACAAAAAAGTCCTAACGGTTGTTATGGCGGATCTGGATCGATTCAAAAGCATCAATGACAACTACGGCCATACTGCCGGTGATCGGGTTCTGAGAGCCGTAGGTAAATTTTTTCAGAAAAATATTCGTGACGTGGACATTCTTGCCAGGTATGGTGGAGAGGAATTTGTCATCCTTTTACCCGAGAATGACAAACATGAAGCTTACACCGTATCCGAACGGCTGAGGCAGGGATTCGCTGAGCTGCAATTGGAGGCATTGCCTCAACTGACCATGAGTTTGGGAATTGCTTCCTACCCGCAAGATGGAAAAAACCTTGAGCAGCTCATAAAAAGAGCGGATACGGCATTGTATGCGGCCAAACAAATGGGTCGAAACAAAGTGGTGGCATATGAATCTGATCTGGAGCGTCCCCTAGCAGATAAAAGGCAATCGGCAGCGACCGATAGCATCGGTAACCCCTAACCTGAACGACCTGCAAACAACGGTGCGCAAATCCTCTAAGAAAACCCGGGCGACCACACAATATCGGCCCACACCCAGCCCCAACTATACCATCCTGATTACCATCCTGTTTGCAATTTTTGTGGCCGAAGGTATTTTTGGCCCCGGGGCGGCGGCCGATACCGTTGACCCGCAACACGTCGCCACGGATAATAATTTATCCCCCCGGGTCGCGCTATCTCCGAATCCGGCTACCAATGGCAATGTGGTGTTGCTGGAAATCGATACCCGCAGCTTTGAACAGCCGGTCTTTGGGCTCCAGATAAAATTCCAGGAGAAAATGATAACGCTGTCGCCGCATCCCTCAAAAGCCGACGGTGTCTATTTTGGTCTCATGGGAATTCCGTATCACATCACACCGGGCTCGACGGCATTTAAATTAGAATGGACCAACCGGTATGGTTATCACAGCAAAATAGCTCACCTCACCGTCAACCCCGGCAAATACCGCTCCGAAAAATTGAAAGTGGCCAAGCGCATGGTCAGCCTCAGCAAAGATGACCGCCAGAGATCCCGACTGGATCGCATTGAAGTAAAAAAAGCGTATTTAATCAGCAGTTCAGACCGGCTCTGGCCCGGTATGTTCCAGCTGCCGGTGGAAGGTAAGGTGACAAGTTTCTATGGTACCCGAAGACTTATTAACGGTAAGGTCAAAAGTGTTCACACGGGCGTGGATTTTCGTGCCAACGAAGATACTCCCATTCAGGTGGCCAATGCAGGAATTGTGCGGCTGGCAAAAAACCTGTTTTTTTCCGGCAATCATGTGATAGTGGATCACGGATTGGGGCTGTTCACCAATTACTCACATCTGAGTAAAATCCATGTGATTCCCGGCCAGCGTGTAGAGAAAGGTCAGGTCATTGGATATGCCGGATCAACCGGCAGAGTCAACGGCCCCCATCTTCACTGGGGAGCCAAGGTAAACGGCACTTCAGTAGATCCCTTGCAACTTCTCACGGTGCTGACATCCCTGCTCCAGGAATCCGGGGCAGACTTATAACTAGCCTGTATAAATGATTTCGGTTATCATTCCCACCCTAAACGAAGCCCAGAGCATTGCAGCCTGTCTGGATTGTCTGTATAACCACCCCCAGCCCGTTGAGGTCATCGTGGCAGACGGGGGCTCTCAGGACCAAACGCTGGAGATCGCAAGCCGTTTTCCCCGGGTAATACAGGTTTTTTCAAACCGGGGCAAGGGCCGGCAGATGAATGCCGGGGCTGATTTGGCGACCGGAGATATCTTGCTGTTTTTGCATGCCGATACCTGTTTACCGCCGGATGGCGTGCGGCTGATCCGCACGGTAATGAGCGATCCAAATGTGGTCGGGGGATCGTTTTCTCTAACATTTGACAGCAGCAATTTGTTTTTAAAATTTTATGCTCTCTGCAGCCGGATCAATCACATTCTTTTTACCTATGGCGATCAGACGTTGTTTGTGGGCAGGGAAACATTCCGGGCCATGGGCGGATACCGGGATATACCGATTATGGAAGATATCGACATACAGCTAAAGCTCCGGCGAATGGGAAAATTCAAAAAAATCGGCACCCCGGTAGTCACTTCAGCCCGGCGATATTTAAAATGTGGCGTCATCCGGCAGCAAATACTGAATACCGTCCTGGTGCTACTTTACTACAGCGGAGTCCCGCCGGCAGCCTTGAAACGTTTTTATCCCGAAAATACAGTTAGATGAGGGGACGGGTGTTTTTTTCACGACAAGATAATCGCCCCGGCGCTTAAAATTAGCAATTGGATAGCTTCTATTCTCATTCAGGCAAAAGTACCGTCGATCCGGTCGTCTTGCGGCTTTCTAAATCCTGGTGGGCCTTGACTGCTTCGGCCAGCGGATAGGTCTGGCGTACTTCAATTTTTACCACACCTTTTTCCACGACTTCAAACAGATCCCGGGCATGGGCCAGCAGATCTTCCCGCTTGGCCGTATAGGTCATCAGTGACGGCCGGGTCAGAAACAGCGACCCTTTGGCTGCCAGAAGACCAAGTTCGAGCGGTTGAACCGGGCCGGAAGCTTGACCAAAAGAGACCATAATTCCCATTGGTCTCAAACAATCCAGAGACTTCATAAAGGTTGCCTGGCCAACAGAATCATATACCGCATCAACTCCCTTGCCGTCGGTAATCTCTTTAACCCGTGCAACAAAATCTTCCTCGTCATATAGAATGGGATAATCGCAGCCATGACTGCCGGCAAGTTCGGCTTTTTGAGGTGAACCAACCGTACCGATTACGGTTGCACCAAGGTATTTGGCCCACTGACACGCGATCAGGCCCACACCGCCTGCTGCAGCATGAATCAAAATAGTGTCGCCGGATGTCACTTTATGGCAGAGATGAAGCAAATAGCGGGCTGTCATTCCCTGAAGCATCATTGCAGCCGCCTGACGGTTGGGTATGCCATCGGGAAGTTTCACCAGTCGATGTGCCGGAATTAACCGGATTTCGGCGTAGGCTCCGGGGGGAATGGCGGCGTAAGCGACGCGATCGCCAACCGTAACTTCACTGACACCCTCACCAACCGCCTCTACGATACCGGCACCTTCCAAGCCCGGCGTGGCAGGCAGTTGTGGAAGCGGATAAAGACCGGTCCGGTGATATACATCGATAAAATTGAGTCCTACGGCCTCATGCCGGAGCAATACCTCCCCCGGACCGGGCTGCCCCGGTTCATAATCGACCCACTGCAAAACCTCGGGGCCTCCAGTTTTATTCATTCGAATCGCTTTGGACATCTTCTCCTCCTCTCTCTTTTGGTTAAAAACTGCGGTTTGAAAGCAAGTTGATTCATTCATGACCTGTTTCAAAGAATTCACAAACTGCTCAATTAACTAACCCGTTCAGGATTCGGGGCAATTTTTTCGACAACAAGATCCCGGGTTATCGCCTGCCGGGCCTAACAGCGGCAACTAGTCTGAATTTTGCCGCCTGCCAGTTACAACCGCCACCATCACAATAACCGGCACCATAGTTTGCCTTTTAGGCGGCAGCAGCCATTTGCGCTTTAGTGGTGTCAGGGGGATCATCTTGTCTCAGAAAAAAATACCCCAAACCCTGAACTCGTCAACGTAAAACCATAACAGAGGTATAAATTATCAACAACGACCATTTCTAAAATACTCCGCGATCTCCCATATATGGAATACTCTTAACGGTAATGCCGGAATATAAAAACGCAATATATTCCGCCGGGTACTTTACTCCGAAAAGGGCCATATTTTTGTATTCAAAAAAATATCAATTATCATAAAATTTTTTCTAAAGTTTTATCCGTATTAACCGATAAAATGATTAAGACCGATTGGCGTTTGACAGGTTCGTCCTGTTAGGATAAAATTAGACGATAAATTATCAAATCGGCTTGAAGCAGTCAGCCGTTTGTACGTTCGGAGGTAAGCTTTTATGAAAATTTCAGCCAAAGACCCCAGTGTCCGAGATGCCTACGTCAAGCAAATAAGCCAGCAACAAAAGGATGATGTCGCTTCCAAGTCCGGCGTCAAACCGGTTGAGAAGGCCGACACCGTAAAGATATCCGATGAGGCGCGTGAGCTTCAGGAAGCCCAAAAGGCGTTGGAAAATATGCCCGCTGTTCAGGTGGAAAAAGTCGCCGAGATAAAAAATAAAATCGAAAACGGCACATATGAAATAAAATCCGGTAAATTGGCGGAAAATATGGTTAAAGACTCCCTGCTCAATGAAGTTTTATAATTCCGGCCGCAAATCGTTTTGACATTTTAAGAACACGGCTGCCAAATCCATATCCTCAAAATAGATACCCCGCCTGCTTCCCACAAAACAACTCAGCTGCTTTTGCTTATCCAAGCGGCAGGCGCCCTTTGCCATTTACAACCGCTGGAGTTATCATCTGGTCGGCAAAAAATGACCCTTCGCGCGGGCCTCCGTATACCTGTTCAGAAAAATCGCAGCCTGTTTTGAGTATTACCATAATTTAAGGAACGCTCTAAATAATGTCAGGAATCAATGTGCTGGTCATCGGCGTCGGATATTTTGGCAGA
The DNA here is from genome assembly GCA_947259865.1 of uncultured Desulfobacterales bacterium. The sequence continues at coordinate 23,500 of CAMYNZ010000004.1, forward strand.
CACCATGCCCGGATTTTGTCTGAACTCAATGCCAGAAGTCCGGCGACCCTGCCTGTAATCGAAAAGCTAATTGTCACCCGTACCCGGCTTGGTCGCGCCAAAGCAACGGCAGCAGAGATCCGAAATTCCATCAGCTGCAGCGTGAAAACGGTTATCGGAGCCGAGGTCGGTAATATGCGACAGTTGATTTCCGTACTGGAACAATATCACCCGGGCTTTACCAGCATAACCGCCCGGGACAAAGAACAGGGCGATTCGATTCATGCCGATTATTCCATCCAAGCGTTGAAATACGGTGCGGTGCTTTGCGAGAAACCGTTCAGTCATGCCAGCGGCGATGGTTCAAGTTTGCGTTATATTGATGCGCTGCAGGGCTGCAGAAACGCAAAATTATTTGGGCTGGAACTTCCGCTGGCGGTGGTTGCCCGGGACATTCTGAAAGACCCCCACCTTGGAAAAATCATGATGCAGGCAGATCGTCTCGAGTTTTACTGGGAGGCCTGGGACAGAGGCAAAAAAAAGATTATCGATGATCTGGGATTGCATCCATGGAGCCTGATACCGGCGTCCTTCATGGTGAAGATCTGCCAGGTTGAGGACCGTGGAACCGGGGCCGATCTGTTCCTTGAGTTGTATGATCGACAAACCCAACGGAAGCGGTCATGTAAGATTACCTTGAACATAGGCGCCGGTTTCAGGGGGTTGCAGTTCGATGATATGGTCATCGGTTTCAAAAAGGCGGCCTCCCGGATTCAGCTCATCAAGCTCGATCAACCCCTTGATAAGGCCGCCAAAAGGGGTATCAAAGGTCTTAATGGGCAGGTAATGCTAGCGGTGGATAACCCCCTGGAACAAAATATCGTGGCCGCTTTATGCCATCGTCCGATTGTCGGACTCAGACGCACACAAGAATCGCAGTTGTTTCTGGAAAGGTTGCACGGTTACAGGGCCTAACCGGTCATGCCAGCCAAAAATTCGGCAACTCCAAAAACGGTGGGGCGGTTTTATTTCTTGCCATACAAACCTGGTGGTTGTTTGAAATCGTGTGTATCACACCCGATTCCAAACGCAATGATTGAGAACGGATGTTCTCTTGTATTCCCTCCCTGGCGTCGGGAATCCAACCCATCCCACGCAAATCATGGGATGGTCATTGACGCGCACCCGGTTGCAAGTGCACCGTTTAAAGCACGACGTGCTTTTGCCTTTCCCCGCCTTCAGCGGGAAAATTCAAGCCACCCGCTTAGCGGGTGGTCGTTGACTCTAGGCGCGTCTGATATTGTCGATACAATCCCCGGAATTGATGATAGGTCAGGCCCAGCAGTGCGGCAGCGGTCTTCTGGTTGAATTTCGCCTCCTTCAGCGCTTCTTCCAGCAGATCCGCCTTTAACTGCCAGACGGCCTCTTTAAGGGGTTTGTTTAAAAGATAGGTCGATTTTTTTAACGCCGGTTCATCCCGGGGTTGGTCTTCTTTTACGGGGGGAACGCGTTCTTCATAGGGTGAGTGAAAGGGGTCAAATGAGATCTCCGTAATCCGATCGGCATCCGATCGGTAAACGGCGCGTTCCACCACGTTTTTGAGCTCTCGTATATTTCCCGGCCAATCATAGCGTTCAAGCAACCCAAGGGCTTCGCCGCTGAAACGGGGGATGTCCGACCGCTCCAATTCAAAGGCCATGCGAGCCGCAAAATGTTTTGATAGCAGAGGGATATCCCCTTCACGCTCTCTCAGCGGAGGTAAAAACAACACTTCAAAAGACAGCCGGTCGAGCAGATCCTGTTTAAACAGGTTTTTGTCGGACAAGGCCACTAAATCGGCGTTGGTAGCCGCAATGATACGTGCATCCACTTTGATGCTCTGGGAACTGCCGACCCTTTCAAAGGTGTTGTATTCCACGACTCGCAAAATTTTTTCCTGGACTTCAATGGGGATATTGCCGATTTCATCCAAAAAAAGCGTCCCGCCTTCGGCAACCTCAAAACGACCCCGTCGTTGCTGCTGAGCCCCGGTAAAGGCACCCTTTTCATATCCAAACAATTCTGATTCCATCAGCGTGGGCGATAGCGCCGCACAGTTCAAAGCTATCAGGGGCGCCTGCCAGCGATTTGAAAGATAGTGAAGACGCGTAGCCGCCAATTCCTTTCCGGTACCCCGCTCACCCATCAGCAACACCGGACGGTTAACCGGTGCGACCCTTGAAAGTCTTTCTTGAAAAGCCAAAAAGGCCTCGGACTGCCCCAGGGCTTCCACCATCTCCACGGCAGCATCCGGGCTTTTATGGCGTCTGGCAGAGGCGGTCGAGATATCCATAGTATATTTCACCTATTAATAGTATTTTTTGCTAAATTTTAGTAAAATATACCACATCTAAATTAAATTTGTCAACCCCAAAACTGTCAAGCGGCTGTATTTACAGCCAGATTACATGTTGGCACAAAACATGCTTCAGCAAAGGATCAAATTACGTTTTGGAGGTTTTATTATGGGAATTTTTACACGCTTTCGAGATATTGTCAGCGCCAACATCAGTGCGATGTTGGACCGGGCCGAAGACCCCGAAAAAATGATCAAGCTGATGATCCGGGAAATGGAAGACACGCTCATTGAAATAAAGGCCGCCTGCGCCGGCGTCATGGCCGGCAGCAAAAAAGTTCAGCGCCAGCTGGACGACGTTGACACCCGCGCTCAATACTGGGAAGAAAAAGCGGCCTTGGCGGTCCAAAAGGGCCGGGATGATCTGGCGAAGGAAGCCCTCATCGAAAAACGCAGATACATTCGAAGTAAAAGTGCACTGGAAAATGAGCTGCATGAGCTTCAGCTATTGGTGGAGGGTTACCAGGAAAATATCCGGCAGCTGGAGGATAAATTAAAATCCGCCCGGGAGAAACAGCGCCTGCTGGTCCAGCGCCACATCCATGCCCGAAAGAAAAAGCGGGCCCAGGAAGAAATTCGCCGGCTGGATAGCTCGGAGGCCATGTTTAAATTCGATGATCTTGAAAGCCGCATCGAGCGCATGGAATCCGAAGCAGAGCTGGTCAACTTCGGCAAAAAAGCTGACCTGGAGGAACAATTGGACAAATTATCCGTGGATGACGAAATTGAAGCTGAATTGCAGGCCCTCAAAAAACCGGGTACCGATCAAGATAAGATTGACTCCGCGGCCGAGTCGCAATAATACAGATGTTAGATAAAAAACATCCTGGTTGATTAAGGTCCGGATTTTTTCCGGCTAATTTGTACGCCTCATAAAAAAGTGGAAAGATTGCAATCATGCACGGTGCTATAATTGTAGCAATTGTCTTCAGCGGTATCGTTTTGGCTCTGGCCGTTATCGGCAGCACCATTCTAATGGCCATCAAAATTATCAAAGGCGGCCTATCGCACAAAAAACAAAAATACCAGGCAGATGAGGCAGGAATGATCCAGGAAATCTATCAGGGTCTATCCCGCATGGAAGAGCGTGTGGAATCACTGGAAACCATCCTGCTGGACAGCGATAAAAAGGATCATTGAAATGAGAAGATGGGAACGAATATTTGACGGCGGGTTATACCGATCTCGCCAGGGTGTCATACTGGGGGTGTGCCGCGGAATTTCCGACTACTTTGATTTTTCCCTTATGTGGACCAGAATCCTGGCCGTTATTTTTCTGTTTGTCAGCGGATTCTGGCCGGCCATGGGGCTATATTTTATTGCAGCCCTCTTAATGAAACCGGCGCCGGTGATCCCCATTCAGAACGAGGCGGAGCAGGAATTTTATGATAGCTATACTCAATCAAGCAATGGAGCGCTTTACCGGTTGAAGCAAAGGTACCAAAAACTGGACCGTCGCATCCAGCGAATGGAGGATAAGGTGACTTCCCGGGAATTTGACTGGGAAAACCGCTTGAATTCCTGACACCCAATCGGATCAAGGGATCGCCCGAAACAAAACTTTGACCCCCAAACGCCGGATGGATTCAACCGGTTTTATCATAATTAATAAAAGTGATTTCAAAACCAGGCCCGAGGCGGACAAGCCACGCCCGAGGCGGACAAGCCACGCCTGAGGCGGATAAACCTCAGGTTAGGCTCAAGAGCAAAGAGATTGGACCACGGATTACGCGGATATCACGGATAATAGACAATATTGTCAAAGCCCTTTGCATTTATCCGTGTCATCCGTGTCATCAGCGGTCCAATGGGCACACCGTAATCAATATAATCGGACGTGTCATCCCGCCCACGCGGGGAATCACACCTTTTTACTTGCTTTTGCGCCTGAGCTCACTCACTTTACTTACGGCCTGGCGGTCTGCAATGGGCTTTTCGACCTTGCGGGCTTTCAAGAGTTGATCGCGTTCCTGTTTTGGTTTGGGTTTCAATGAAAGTACAGGAACCAGTACCTTGCTGACCACATAAATCTCTTCCACATTCCGCAATTGATTTGGATCCGGCTTTTTCTCATCCAAATGTCTGAGAACCTCCAGCTTCCCATCGTTTTTCTTGGCGATGTGCATTTTCTTTAGCCTCCTTGAAATTAACGCTGCCGAGACGACCCTCATCAGAGGAGAGGTCTTCAGCATGTTGACGTCTTGAACGGTCAAGTGGTCACAGGGATAAAAATGACAGGCCGGGCAAGCCATAAATGCGGTATGACATTCCAGCGTGCCGCACCAGAACAATACATTGATCGAAAACAGGTCTCCTTTTTTATAAGGAATTACGCTCATAAATTACGTACACCTCGTGGCTGGCCTGCGACGAGCTCAGTCGAATCGAAGCCACTCCCACCCATTTTTAAACACCATGGCGTTTAACTAAACCCCTTCCAATATGAACAGTGGGAGCGGCATCTTGCCGCGATTAATTCGCAGGACAACGCCGCTATTGGGCCTGAGATGGGGCTTTGAAGCCAATTCTAGATGCCACAGCTGTCATTGAAGTACTCCATGGCCGCCTCAACGGAATCAAACATGATCCAATCCTGCTGAATGGTTTCACCACTGTTTTTACGGGTGAGTTCAATGGTCGTACCGCCGTGATATTCATAGTACTCGATAAAATTGGGATAGATTTCAAGTTTAATCATTTTCTATCACCCTCCTTTTTTGCGGGAAACATCGGCCTGAGGCCGCCCCGAAATGTTGCCCAGGGATACTGTAACCGGCAAACAGAGTCAGATGCGTGTGTCCGAAGGAAAAAGTCAGGCCCGTCCGGATCCCGGAAATCAAATTAGCGCGCAGGTTAAACGTGCGGCTAGCGGAGTTCATCAATGTTTAGCTTTTGCCCACAACAGGGACACAACCGCAACCGGGTTCCGCTAGAACCGCTTTTTCTCCAGAAAATGGCTTTACACGCCTGTTCGTCAAACAGATATTGAACCCATACAGGGTAGCCACAGGTACAGTATCGGTGTTGCATTTTTATCCTCCTTTGTTTATTATAATTAATTATAGTTAATTTATATGAACACTCCGGCCAAAAAAAATTGACCTAACGGAATTCCCGACCGGACCAAATTACCTTGCCGATAATGCGAATGCTATTGCTTTCGTTGCCCTGTAAATAAATGGGGGCATAGTTTTGATTATCACTTCGCAGAACCAGTTTATTGGGGTGTTTTTCAACTCTTTTGACCATTATGGTGTCGTCGACCCCTACCGCATAAAGTGCGCCGGCGATAATATCCTTCTGGGACTCGTCGATGAGAACCGTATCGCCATCTTTGAGTTCGGGTTCCATGCTGTTTCCAAAAATGTCCATCAAAACCATGCGGCTGGGTTTGCCCTTTATGCGCAACCACTCCTGCTGAAAGGCATAATATCCTTGAATTTCAGAACCGACTTCAAAAGAACCGCCGCCGGCACTTAA
>CAMYNZ010000004.1:29376-72038 GCA_947259865.1 uncultured Desulfobacterales bacterium
TTTCAAGCCAGTCCGGATTCAAGCCAAACGACCGGTATAATTGTAAAATCCACCTGGCCGGAATGGAATCCTTGTTCCTGGCCTGGGTGATTGCCGAACGATTGACCCCAAGCGCTGCAGCCAGTTGGGTTTGGGAGGTCATACCCGTGGCCTCGAAAACTCTTTGTAAAAAAGACTCAAATTTTTTAACAGTCATGGCAGTTACCGCGTTTGATCTGGTTTGTTTATCTTATTAACCATACTATTTTATAAATTGCAACAATTTTTTTTAATTTTAACCAAAAAAATGTCCATACCGGCAGCCGTCGCCCGGGGATTCAAAAGAGTTGGCCAGGCTAAACGCGGCAAAGTCTTAAATGAAATATTAAGACGGTTAAATCTTTTTGGCAAAAAACCGTTAAAATTTAATTTTTAGATCGCCTACCGGTTGGACAAGTATATAAGAAGTGTTATTATAACAACATATAAACCGGAACACTTTCGGAGGTTTGCACCATGGCCCGCAATGCCAGCCCCGAAGACCTGACAAATGGGGCAGAAGAATTAAAACAAGAAACCCGGCAACGGAAAAAAGCCGAAACAGCCTTGCGCCGCACCGAAGCCCTGGCAAGTGCGTTGCTGAATGCATCAGCTGATTCTGCGATACTGGTAGATGCCAGCGGGTCCATACTGGCCATTAACGAATTTGCCCTAAAAAATCTCCAGCAACCCAACGCCAACGTTATTCATCAGAATATCTTTGATCTCCTTCCGCCGGAGGTGGCTGCAGCTCGAAAAGCCCGCGCACAAGAAGTAATCCGTACCGGTGAACCGATCCAATTTGAGGATGAGATGACCGGCCGGATTATCAATAACACCATTTTTCCGGTGTTCGGCCGGAAGGGCGCCGTTACGAGACTGGCCATTTACAGCCGGGACATAACCGATTATCGGCAGGCGGAAGAAATGCTGCGGGAAAGTGAAGCCAAATTCAGAATGATCAGTTCTTCGGCCCAGGACGCCATAATCATGATGGATGGCGGTGGAAAAATTTCTTACTGGAATGAGGCTGCCGAAAGAATCTTCGGATTTAAAAAAAGCGAGGTAATGGGGAAGGACTTGCACGAAACGCTGGTACCGCAAAATTACATCGAGGCTTTTCGAAATGCATTCAGCGGCTTCAAGATAACCGGAAACGGTTCCGCCATAGGAAACACCATTGAATTAACAGCCTTGAGAAAAGGCGGGATCGAATTTCCGATAGAGCTTTCTTTGTCCGCCTTCAGATTTAAAGACCAGTGGCAGGCGCTGGGCATCGTCAGAGATATTTCTGACCGCAAAATGGCTGAAAAAGAACGGGTTCAAAAAGAAAAACTCAAAGGCGTTCTTGAAATGGCGGGGGCGGCGAGCCACGAACTCAACCAGCCCCTGCAGGTCATTTCAGGTTATGCAGAGCTTCTATCACAGGAGTTTTCGGAAGATCACCGCTATTACGAATATATTCAAGAAATTAAAAACCATATTGATCGACTGGGAAAAGTGACCAGAAAAATCATGCGGATTACAAAATACGAAACCCTGGACTATATCGACGGTGTGAAAATCATTGACATCCACAAAGCATCAAAGAAAAACTGAATATTCGGCAGTTGTTCGAGCCAAACATCCATTGCAAATCCGCATCCCACCTTAATTCTGGTGAATTTCCCTTTCGCTGATTCCGATGAGATATAGCAGCCCGTCCAGGCCGACGTTGGAAATATTTCGGGGGATTTTCTCCTTCACGATCGGTTTGGCGTGGAATGCAACGCCGAGTCCGGCGATGCTCAACATGGGAAGATCATTGGCACCGTCGCCCACGGCCACGGTTTGTTCAAGTCTTATGTTTTCTGCCAGAGCAATTCTCTTGAGAATATCTGCCTTGGACTGTGCATCTATAATTTCGCCGACCAATCTGCCGGTCAATTGCCCTTCTTTGATTTCGAGGTCATTGGTGTAAACATAATCAAACCCTAACTTATCCATAAAGTATTTTCCAAAATACCTGAAACCACCTGAGATAATACCGATTTTGTATCCAAGCCGTTTAAGGGTGCTGATGACCCGTGTGACCCCCTGGGTCAACGGAAGCTTTTCAGCAATTCCGGAAAGCACGCTCTCATCCAGGCCCCTGAGAAAAGCGACCCGACGGATAAGGCTCTCTTTGTATGTTATTTCAGCCCGCATCGCAGCTTCGGTGATTTCAGAAACCTGCTTCCCGGTGCCGGCCGCTTTGGCCAGCTCGTCGATAACTTCAGCTTGAATCAAGGTGGAATCCATATCAAAGACGACAAGTCTGCGGTTAAGCCGATAAATATTATCGATATAAAAAGCGATATCGATACCTTTGATTTTAGAAATCTGCAGCAGGCGGCCTCGCAACGCAGCGGGATTCTCAAGATAGCCGGACACTTTAAACTGGATGCAGGCTTTGGGGTGAATTTGCGGGTTCTTTAATGATGCCCGGCCTGAAAGCCGCGTGATTACATCAATGTTAAGACCGTTATCGGCAATAGCGGTGGCGATCCCTGATATCTGTTCGGCCGTCAAATTCCGACCCAGCAAAGTGATTATTCGGTTTTCTTTGCCATGTTCGGAAACCCACTGTTCATAGCTATCAATAGCGATGGGAGTGAACTGTATGGTAAGTCCCAGGGAATGACCGGCAAACAAAAGATCCTTTAAAACAGAGGTTGTTCGTCGGTCTTAATGTATTATTATACGGTAGGCTGCTGCTAAAACGAAGGTCTGGGTTTCCAACAGTGCCTGCTAGAATAGGACCGGGAATCTGGAAGAAGATTCGTTTCAATGATCTGGATAGCCACAGCCCGGAAAAATATACCTTACCTTCGACCCCAACCCGAAAGGAGAATAGGTCATGATGAAAGTCAAAACATTTGCAAGCCCGTTGAAAGTGTTTCATGTCAAGGAACAGTTGGAAAATTTGGATACGACGATCAACCAATTTGTTGCCGAAAACAACATCGGAAAAATTATATCCGTCAGCGATACCTGCACCACAGACGACACCGGTGCCAGTATTGGAATCATTCGGGTTGTTTCCTACCAGGAATAAAACGGGAGGCGCCCCCGACTCCTGAACAAAGCAGCCAGATAAAGATGTCTATTCGCATGCTTGCAAAGGAACTTTATCTCCTTCACCAGAAAGTGGAAACGCTGGAGAAAAAGATCGAAAATGCCCCCGAAGAAAAGCGGATGGAATTAAAAGACCGGTTGCGAAAACTAAAGGCTGAGCGGCGCCGCATGCGCAATGCCCTGGACGGCAGGATCGACAGTGCCGTAAAACACCCGAAATTTTGACTTGCCCTATTTCTATAGTCATCATGGGGCAGTATCAACAGGTAGGTAGTTATTTGAGGGGTCGGGGTATTTTTTACGCGACAAGATGCCGGGTTGCTGCCTGCCAGGCTGGACAGCGGCAACTGCCTTACATTTTACCGCCCTCTATTTACAACTCTCGCGCTAACAAGAACCGAATCCGTGTTTTGCCTTTTGGGGCGGTAATCGCCATCTGCTCATGGAAGCACTGGAGCGATCATCTTGTCGTGTAAAAAACACCCCGACCCCTCAGTTATTTAGACTCGGCCGTACTTGACTGGTCCAGCAGGTTCTGGATTGTGGTATTATTCAATACATCGATCATGGCTTTGTGGGCTTTGGTCCACATCGATAAAAAAATGCCGCTGCCCTCAAACTGTTTATCGTCCCTGACCATACCCGTAATCCGATAGAGTGATTCAGATGAGGCATCCATCATTCGCAGTATTTCACCAACCGTAATCTCATCCGGAGATCGGATCAGGGTGTAGCCGCCATAAAAACCGCGTTTGGATTCCAGCAAACCGCTGCGTTTAAGCTGATTCAGAATAATCTCAAGAAATCGGGTCGGGATTTTTTGGGCCTGGGCAATTTCATTAATTTTGACAGGTCCCTGATCCCGGCGCTTTGCAAGTTCAAATACAGCCCGGATGGCATATTGATTTTTTTGGGTAATGATCATTGCATTATTAAAATAATCTGCGTCAGAAAAAACACGCCAACTACCAGCTGTCCTTTTTACCACAGTTTGGATGTATTGAACATAGACAGGAGAAATTTGATCGCCATGTAACTCCTGTATCCAAATGAGACCCCCAACCCCAATTTTGTCGTTGACAACTGCAAGCCTGTCTGAATAAGTGTTTAAAGATTGATCTGGTTGCCCCGACACGATTTCCTGCCCCTGAATCAGCGCTGTTGGCTGGTATACCGGTATCACTGACAATTGTGTATACGTCTACTTCCGTTTTTAATGATTGTGGAGCCATATCATATCAACCATAAAACGAAAGGAGGATACATATGCATTATTGGTGCTGTCGGATAAGGCCTGTCGGCCTGCTGCTAGTGTGCTGTATGCTGATTTTCTTGGCAGCGAATACGGCAATCGGCGCTGATACCTCGCTCAAAGAAATGGATCCCACGGGTTACCCGGCACCCTCGGTCGGATGCCTGGCAGCGGGTCAATGCCACGCCGGCATTGAACCGATCCGGGCTCACAATTCCAATATGGCCCGGCAAATCTATCAGCTGGGGACCCAATTTGGCGATCCCAACGGCTGCGTGGTCTGCCATGGCGGCAATCCCGGGGAAGAAAAAGATGCCAAACGGGCCCACAGCGGCGCACCGGCGGCAAGTCCTCTGGACACCTTTGTGCTCCACTCTGCTTCGGTGTGGGTCAATCAGAAGATCTGCGGCCAGTGTCACAAACCCTGGGTGTACGCCCAGTATCGATCCATCATGCAGACCGAGGCGGGCAAAATTCAGGGTGCACTGTGGGGCTGGGGTCCTGCATCAACGGGTTACGCCAAAAAATACGGCAACTATGATGTGGATGATCCCGATGGCCCGGTGCCGGTGTTCGGGACGAATGCATACAAGCAGTACACCCAGGATCTCATGAAGGCCTACCCGGACAACTTCCCGTCCAAACTGGTCCGGGTTCCCAAAACCGAGGTGGCCAACCTTAAAGCAAATCCCTATGAAGCCATTTACACCTACATCCGTACGGATTGTCAGCGTTGTCATGTGGGTGTCAAGGGCCGTAACAAGCGCGGCGACTTTCGCGGTATGGGCTGTGCTGCCTGCCACATCCCCTATAACAATGCCGGACTGTACGAGGGCGGCGACAAAACCGTGAAACGCGACGAGGCGGGCCATGCCATGGTCCACTCCATCCAGTCTACACGTAAAACCAAGGTTGTGGCAAACAATGCCGTATATTCCGGAATCCCCCATGAAACCTGTGTCTCCTGTCACAATCGCGGCAAGCGTATAGGTGTTTCCTTCCAGGGCCTGATGGAGTTTCCCTATGGAAGCCCCTATGGGTCAAACGGCAAAAAACAGCCCAAACTGCACACCAAGTTTTACCAGTTCATCAAGGACGATATTCACCACCGGCTCAAATCCCGTGAGGGCAACCCCGAAGGCGGGTTGCTGTGCCAGGATTGCCATACGTCCACGTCCATGCACGGCAACGGTAATATTACCGGAACGCTGCTGGCCAATGTTGAAATTGAGTGTTCGGACTGCCACGGCACCGCCCAGCAATTCCCCTGGGAACTGCCGCTGGGTTGGGGAGATGAATTCGGCCGCGAGCTCGAAGACAAACCGCGCGGGCTGGCAACATCACTTTTGGAAACCCAGCAGCAATTCAGCACCGTCTATCCTGGAAAAGACGGTTATCTGCTGACAGCCCGGGGAAATCCGTTCGGCAATGTCGTGCGCGATGGCGAAAAGGTCATCGTCCACTCGGCTTCCGGGCTAGATTTCGAGGTGCCTACACTAAAGTCGCTGGCGATATCCGGAAAATGGCAAAATCCCGAAAAAGCCATTGCGGCCAAGATCAGAGCTCCGGATCACACCAGCAAGATAGAGTGTTATGGCTGTCACTCGGCCTGGGCACCCCAATGCTACGGATGCCACGTCAAAGTGGATTTTTCAGGCAAAAAAACAGCTACGGACTGGGTGGCTGCCGGCAACACCAACTTTCCGGACGGACACACGGCTGAATCCCTGCGGGATGCAAAACCGCCCGTGGCACCCGGGGTTGCTTTCGGCAAGACCTCTGAAAACCGTTCCTACCTGCGATGGGAAAACCCGGTGCTGGGTATCAACGGCGAAGGACGCGTAAGCCCGATCATACCGGGATGTCAGCAGATCACAACCGTTGTGGCACCGGATGGTGAAGTGCTGGTTTACAACAAAATCTGGCGAACAGCGCAAGGTCAGGAAGGCGGTGGCGAGCAAGGCCAGCGAGGCCTGGATATGGCCCCGGCCGCGCCTCACACGACCGCCCGTGAAGCGCGTGAATGCACATCCTGCCACGCGACCGCAAAAGCGCTGGGATACGGAACCCACGATGGCCGCTACCTGCGCGGCTACACGGAAGGCATCTACGTGGATATTATGAATGAGAAGGGGCAATTGATGACCAAAACAGCGCGGTTTCAAATCAGCCCCGTCCGCGATTTGCCAATGGATCTGGACCAGGTTGTCTCCCGCGAGGATAAACAGCTTCAAACCGTGGGGCATCACTGGCCGTTGGATGGCCCGCTGCCAAAAAAAATGCGCGACAACATGGAGCGCGTCGGTATCTGTGTGGCCTGTCATCAGAACGTTCCGACCGGTGCATTCGCCTATCGTATGCTCAGCAAAGCCGGCAGTGTTCTGGGACTTATTCCGGCCACAGACCAGGAACACCAGAAACTGATCGGCCGGGCCTTATACCTGGCAGCCAACGTTGAAGTCTTTGGTGCGATATTCGCGGTGTTAATTGTGGTGGTTGGAATGATCTATATCATCCGGCGCAAAAAAGCCGCCTGAAACTAAGGGGTTACTCTCCCGGAGTAACCCCTTTACCAAAAGACGATTCAACATTTTCCGGTCAGGTCGCCGGACCTTACCGTATTTGAAATTCACTCAAAAAGCCCCATCAATTTTTTCAATTTCCGGACAGCGGTGGGAAGCACCCGACCGATGGTTTCATAAAATCTCAGGTGGGCCTTTTTATCGAAAGGGGTTTCCCCGGCATTGAGGATGACCAGTTTTGCACCGGCATTCAGCGCTTCAGCCGGTATTTCAGCAGCCGGTGTGACAACCAGACTGGAGCCGACGACCACAAAAAGATCACAATGGCGAGAATGTTCGAAGGAAAATGCCAGATCTCTCTCCGGAAGGGGCTGGCCAAAATCAACCACACTGGACACCAGCGGGCCCCCGCAGGAACATGTCGACCCACCTTCTGTCCGATCGACGGTCATGCCGCACTGGGTGCAACGCAGTTTGGTCATATTACCGTGCAGTTCCGCCAGAAGCGTCGGCCGGATACCGGATTTCAAGTGCAGGTTATCAACATTCTGTGAAATCAAAAATTTTAACTTATCCAATTTTTGAAGTTCGACGATGGCATAATGGCCGCTGTTGGGCGCGACTTCATCCCAGGGTTTATCCATGGATCTGGGCGCAAACCCCTTGTCGCGACGGGTCCAAACCCCGTCGGGGCCCCTAAAGTCGGGCAGCCCGGATTCCGTGCTTATCCCGGCACCGGTAAAAAATACCGTATAGATCGATTCATACAGCCATTGGGCCAGGGTTTGAATCCTTTTTTCCAGGTCTTGGTTCATAGTGTATTCAAAAAGATGCGTGTATGCGTCGCCTTTGCTATTTGAGGATCCGGGATATTCTGGACATGGCCTTTTGAACTTTTTCGAAATTGTTGAAGGCGCTGATTCGGATATACCCGTCTCCGCATTGCCCGAATCCGGTCCCCGGAGTGCACACCACGCCGGCTTTTTCGAGCAGTAAATCGAAAAACTCCCAGGAATCCGACTTGCAGTCCATCCAGATGTAGGGAGAGTTTTCCCCACCGATGCATTCAAATCCGAGCGCGGCAACTTCTTGGCGGATAAGGACGGCGTTTTTCATGTAATAGTCGGTCAGTTCCCGGCACTGTTTCCGGCCCTCAGCGCTGTAAACTGCCGCCGCCGCCCTCTGGACGGGGTAGGACACACCGTTAAATTTGGTGGTTTGACGCCGGAGCCAGAGGGGATGAAGCGGCTGCCGGGCGCCCTTGCCGGTGAACGCCTGACAGGCTTTGGGTATCACGGTAAAGGCACATCGTGTTCCCGTAAATCCTGCCGTTTTGGAAAAACTTCTAAATTCAATGGCAATTTGACGGGCCCCCTCAATTTCATAGATCGATTTCGGCAGGGAATCATCCCGCATAAAGGCCTCATAGGCCGCATCATACAGGATCAGGGCTTTGGCTTCATGCGCAAAATCCACCCAGGTCTTCAACTGGGCTTTGGTAATGGTTGCACCGGTAGGATTGTTGGGAAAACAAAGATATATCAGGTCAACGCTTTGCCGGGGCAAGTCTGGAATATAACCGTTTTCCCGGGTGCTTTCCAGGTAGATCATATTTTCGTATCGATTGTTTTTAAAACCGCCGGTCCTGCCTGCCATAACGTTACTATCCAGGTACACGGGATAAACCGGATCGGGCAGGGCAACCCGTGTCCCGGCTGCAAATAATTCCTGGATATTGCCCGCATCGCATTTTGCGCCGTCACTGATAAAAATCTCATCCGGTGCAATATCGGCGCCCCTGGCCTGAAAATCATTTTCGGCGATCTTTTGACGTAAAAATTCGTACCCTTGATCGGGGCCATATCCGCGAAAGGTGGTATCATCGGCCATTTCATCGACGGCATGGTGAAAGGCGTCGATACAGGCCCGGGGTAGACTCCGGGTGACATCGCCGATGCCCAGTTTGATGATTTCCATGTCTGGATTGGCGGATTGAAAGGCAGATACTTTTTTGGCAATGTCCGAAAACAACCATGACGCCTGGAGTTTGAGATAGTTTTCATTAACCCTGATCATAATTCACTCCTGTAAATCCTGTCTAATATATGTCCTGCCCGGTTGTGAGCAGCGAAATATAAAGCACAATTGAATAAAATTCACAAACAAATATTTGACCGCAAAACCTATTTTTCGACTGACAAATTATTGAAATATTGACATATTTTATAAAATTAATTAGTAAAACCAGTCAGACGGGTTTCAGGAGTGTCATCTTGGACGCAGACGCCGGCGATTTTCGCGGTTGCAGAAACTAGAAGCTGTCTTAAAATAGCAGATCGCGTCCAATGGCCCCGCTGATGCGGGATTACATGTCTAATCTAAACAGATTAAGGTATGCATCAAGGCGTCCCGTGGGTTGAAAGCGGAGTCCGCCAACGCACTCTGGCGGATGAACGTAGTCGAAGCCACTCCCAGCGGTTTTAAACATCATGGTGTTTACTAAACCCCATACAAGATGAACAGTGGGAGCGGCATCTTGCCGCGATTAATTAGCGGATCAATCCGCCAAAGTACTGTGGCGGATAAATGCAATTATGAGATGGCTTCTTGTAAATAATAACGCTAGAGGGAGGAATCTATGGGAAAACTGTTCGAAACGAGCATGATCAACGGCATGCAGCTTGCCAACCGGTTCGTACGTTCGGCCACATGGGAAGGTATGGCCGCTGAAGATGGAAACGTCACACCCAAACTGATTGAATGGATGACCGACCTCGCCAAAGGCGGGGTGGGGTTGATAATCAGCAGTCATGCCTATGTCCGACAAGATGGACAGGCCAGCTCCTGGCAGCTTGGGGTCTACAGTGATGCGCTAATCCCGGGCCTGCTCGAGATGACCGATGCGGTTCATGACAACGGCGGCAAGATGGTTTTACAACTGGCCCATGCCGGATTTTTTGCCAGCGCCAAACTGACAGGCCAAACCCCGCTGGCGGCTTCTGTGGTGGACGGTATCGCCAAATCTCCCCGCCGGGAGATGACCATCGCGGATATTCAGGAAGTTATCAACGCCTTTGCCCAGGCAGCCCTGCGCGCAAAAAACGCCGGCTTTGACGGTGTCCAGATCCACGCAGCCCACGGCTACCTGCTCAGTCAGTTTCTCTCGCCCATGTTCAATCAACGCGGGGATGAATATGGCGGCAAAATTCAAAACCGGGCCAGAGCACTGATCGCCATCCTTGAAAATATCCGTGAGGCTGTCGGTAACGACTATCCAATTCTGGTTAAAATGAACTGCCAGGATTTCGTTGAAAATGGCCTGGGCCTGGCGGACGCCGTCAGGGTGGGCCAGATGTTGGCCGCCAATGGAATCGATGCCATCGAATTAAGCGGCGGTATCCTCACCAGCCGAAAATTAAGCCCCAGTCGCATGGGGATCAAATCGGAGGATAAAGAAGCCTATTTTCAAAACGAGGCCCGCGCCTTCAAGGAAAAGATTGATGTTGCCCTGATCGTTGTCGGCGGTATGAGATCCTTTGCGGTAGCCGAACGCCTGGTAAATGAAGGCATTGCTGATTATATTTCCATGAGCCGTCCTTTTATCCGGGAACCCGACCTGATAAATCGCTGGAAGGCCGGCGACCTCCGTAAAGCCGCCTGTGTATCCGACAACCAGTGTTTTGGGCCGGGCATGCAAGGGGACGGGATTTACTGCGTCACGGAGGAAAGAGAAAAACAAAAAGGGAAAGATTCAAAATAACTGGAGGGATTGGGAAAACACGTTTAACCGCAGAATATCGAATAATGAATACTGAATGTCGAAGGAAAACTTCATTCTGCGGTTCGATATTCCTTGTTCGATATTCGATATTCAATCTGACAGGGCAAAAAAATTGCCCCGACCCCTGAACGGGTTGATTAATTGAATGTTGGGGAATGTTTTAAACGGGTCGCTGCAGGGTACGAGTCAATCATCAATCCCGCCTGGGCGGGATGCGAAGACCGGCATAAGTGAACCTATGATAAAAATCCGGAGTCTACATAAATCCTATCTCACCGGCAACAATCGCCTCCACGTGCTGAAGGGAATTGATCTGGATGTTCGGCAGGGAGAAATGGTTTCGGTTATGGGGTCCTCGGGTTCGGGCAAATCAACTTTGTTGAATATTATCGGGATACTTGATTCTTATGATGACGGTGAATATCACCTCGATGACATGTTGATAAAAAATGTGAGCGAAACCAAAGCCGCTTATTTGAGAAATAAAACTTTAGGCTTTGTATTTCAATCCTTTAATCTGATAGCCTTTAAAAACGCTATGGAAAACGTGGCCCTGCCCCTGTATTACCAGGGGGTGGGTCGTAAAAAACGAAATAAGATCGCGCTGGAATACCTGGATAAAATGGATATCCGCGAGTGGGCCGAACATCTGCCCGGGGAACTGTCCGGGGGCCAGCAGCAGCGGGTGGCGATTGCCCGGGCGATGGTCACCAATCCCAAGGTCCTTTTGGCCGATGAACCGACCGGTGCGCTGGACACAGAAACTTCATATGGTCTTATAGACCTGTTTAAAACCATCAACCAGACCGGAATAACCATCATTATTGTCACCCATGAACACGATATCGCCGCCAGAACCGACCGGACGATTCGATTGAAAGACGGTATTATTGAAAACCACGAATAAACGGCACTATGACGTAATCTGTGTTCGTTAAAACGAAGAGAGTAAGGCCGCTCCCCGAATCCATGGCATAATAGCTCAGGCTAAATATGATTGTCGATATCGATAAATTTCAGGAAATCTACACCACGATCCGCATGAATAAGTTAAGAACCTTTCTGACCGCCTTCAGCGTGGCCTGGGGGATATTCATGCTCATCATTTTACTGGGATCGGGTACGGGTATCGAGAAAGGGGTTAAAAACCTATTCGATGACGCCACCAATAGTATCTGGGTCCGCACGGGACAGACAAGTCTGGCCCATAAGGGCCTAAAGCCCGGCAGACGCATAAAGTTTACCAATAATGATCACGAAGAAACAAAAAGGACTGTTAAGGGCATTGAATATATCACATCCAGATTTTACCGTTGGGGAAACAATAAAATTACGTATAAAAATGAGTTCGGCGCATTTAACATCATTGCCTGTCACCCGGAGCATCAGTATCTGGAGGGGACCATCATCACAAAGGGCAGGCACATCAATCAGATTGACATTGATCAATTTCGCAAAGCAGCCGTTATCGGAATAAAGGTAGAAGAGCTGCTCTTCAAGGATGAAAATCCTATCGGCAAATACATCAACATCAATCGGGTTCCATTTCAGGTTATCGGGGTTTATACCGACAAAGAGGAACACTCCCTGGATCGTCTCTTTCTTCCCATTTCAACGGCCCAAAAAATCTTTAACGGTTCAAATCGTATCCATATGTTCGCATTCACCACCGGCGATGCTTCGGTCAAAGAGAGCCTGGCAATGGAATCGCAGGTGCGCAAACAACTGGCGGTGCGCCACAAATTTTCATTGGATGACGAAAGAGCCGTCAATATTTGGAACGGCGTAAAATTCTATCAAAAATTTATAAACCTGTTCAAAGGTATCCGGGTATTTGTGTGGATCATCGGAATCGGTACCATCGTTGCCGGCATCGTCGGTGTCAGTAATATTATGCTGATTGCCGTAAAAGAAAGAACAAAAGAAATTGGCATACGCAAAGCTCTGGGGGCCACGCCCGGGTCGATCGTCGTGTTGATATTACTGGAAGCCATCATTATCACTTCCATTTCGGGTTACTTTGGATTGGTGACCGGGGTGGCTGTCATCGAGCTGGCGTCGAATTACCTGCCGCCAACCGATTTCTTTCAATACCCGGAAGTAAATTTCCAGGCAGCCATCGGGGCCATCGTACTGCTTGTCATTGCCGGATCGATAGCAGGCTTGATCCCCGCCCGGAAAGCGGCCAGCATAAAACCGGTTGACGCATTGCTGGAAGAATAGAAATTACCCGGGTTCAGTGGTTCCGGGTTCAGGGTTCAAGGGTTACAGTATCTAGCTTAGAACTGAAAGACGGACGAAAAAAGCTTTATGATTATTGACAGGGACAATTGGCAGGAAATTTGGAGCGCATTGAAAAAAAACCGGCTGCGGGCGGTCCTGACGGCGTTCGGGGTGTTCTGGGGTGTTTTTATGCTGATTATAATGCTGGGCACCGGCAACGGGCTGCATAACGGAGCCGTGAAGGATTTTGAAAAAGTGGCAACCAACAGTGTATATATCTGGCCGCGACAAACCACAGTTGCTTACAAAGGACTTCCGCGTGGCCGGC
This sequence comes from uncultured Desulfobacterales bacterium, assembly GCA_947259865.1. The sequence goes on from CAMYNZ010000004.1 coordinate 42,597, forward strand.
GCTTCCGATTCAACAATGATGACATTAAGACCCTGAAAGAGTCCATCCCCGAAATCGAATACGTTGCACCTCGCAATAAACTGGGCGGTTATCGGGGGATAAACAATGTCAACCGCGGCCAGAAAAACGGTGCCTTTGGTGTTTTCGGTGATTATCCTGAAATCTACCACATAAAGCTGATGGATATCACTCACGGCCGGTTCATGAACCCGCTGGATCTTAATGAGAAGCGCAAAATAGCGGTCATCGGCGCCCGGGTATATAAAATATTGTTTAACAAAGGAGAGGACCCCATCGGACAGTATATAAAAATACAGGGTGTTTATTTTAAGGTGATTGGTGTATTTAACAGCAAGGCGGTAGGAGATGAGGAAGAAGAAGAAAACCAGGTAATATTTATCCCCTTTACAACCTTTCAGCAAGCATTCAATGCCGGCAACCGTGTGCACTGGTTTTCAATAACGTCTGTGAAGGGGGTCCCGGTCTCATATGTAGAAAAAAAAGCCATGGCACTTCTGGCGGCGCGCCATCGGGTTGCTCCGGAGGATACCCTTGCTTTCGGCCACTGGAATACCGAAAAACAATTTAATAAATTTGTCAGCTTGTTTATTGGCATTAGAGCATTGGTCTGGTTTGTGGGGACCATCACTTTAATGGCGGGCATTATTGGTGTGAGCAACATAATGCTGGTGGTCGTCAGGGAAAGGACCCGCGAAATTGGTATCCGCAGAGCCGTCGGCGCCACACCCTGGAATATCATCAATCACATCATCCTGGAATCAATTTTATTAACCGCTTTTGCGGGTTACTTCGGACTGGTTGTCGGTGTCGCAATGCTGGAAACGGTTTCAAAAGGACTGGAATTTTTTGGCAGCCCCACAGACATGTTTCTAAATCCGGGCGTTGATTTTCAGATTGCGGTAGTTGCTCTGATCATACTTGTTGTTTTCGGGATTTTGGCGGGTATGATTCCGGCCCATCGCGCCATCAGCATTAAACCGGTGGATGCTATAAGGAACATATAAAAAATGAAACTGTTTTTTAAAATCCTGGGTCTTGTGTTAATTGTGGTTGTCTTTGCAGGTACGCTTGTCTTCTTATATCATAAATCCCAGGAAAAACCCGTGGTTTTTGAGACCCGCAGCCCGTTTGTCACCGATATCATTAAAAAGACTGTGGCTACCGGATCAATCGTGCCGCGTAAAGAAGTCGAGATAAAACCCCAGATATCGGGTATTCTCGAAGAAATCTTTGTGGAACCCGGTGATACAGTCAAAAAAAACGACCTGATTGCCAGAATCCGTGTTATTCCGAATATGATCAGCTTGAACAATGCTGAAGCACGCTTAAACCAGGCCCAGATAAATATGGAGGACACCAAGAGGGAACTCGAGCGGCGATTAATGTTATATAAAAAAAAGATCATATCCGCCTCAGAATACCAGGAATATGAGATGGCCTACAGTAGTGCCAGAGAGGAACTGGATGCGGCCGCAAACAACCTGCAATTGATCAGAGAAGGGGTGACAAGAAATCCGGGTGAAGAGACCAACACGTTGATCCGATCAACCATCGACGGTATGATTCTGGACATTCCGGTTAAAGAGGGCAGATCGGTAATTGAGACCAATAACTTTAACGAAGGAACAACCATCGCAGTTATAGCCGATATGATGGAAATGATATTCGAAGGCAAAGTTGACGAATCCGAAGTCGGGAAAATAAAACCGGGTATGAATTTGATCCTCTCGGTGGGCGCCATCGAGAAGGAAACATTTGAGGCCAAGTTAGAATATATCTCACCCAAAGGGGTCGAGGAGGAAGGGGCTATTCAGTTTGAAATACGGGCCAAGTTGAATTTGAAAAAATCTCATTTCATCCGGTCCGGATACAGCGCCAATGCTGACATCGTTCTGGAAAAAAGAGACAATGTATTGGCCATACAGGAAAGTTTATTGCAGTTCGAAACGGACAAGGTATTTGTGGAAGTTGAAAACGGAACCCAGCAATTTGAAAAAAGATATATTGAAGTCGGTGTATCGGATGGCATCCGGATTGAAATTGTCAACGGGTTGTCCAAAGACGATAAAGTAAAAGTATGGAACAAACCATGAGTTATTTAACCAATTTTTGTTTTGAACTGCCGACAAAAATCGAATATGGCCCGGGCATATCCCAAAAACTTCCCGATTCGCTCTCTGATTTAAATGCCAAAAGAATATTGATCGTCAGCGATGAAGGCATTGGTCAGTGCGGTCTTCTTGATCCCATGGGGGATCAACTGACAGCTGCCGGGGTAGATCACATAACGTTCGACGGGGTCGAAGCCAATCCCAAAGATTACAACGTACAGCAGGGCGCTCAAATAGCTGCTGATTTCAGGGCAGAATGTCTTGTAGCCGTGGGGGGCGGCAGCCCCATTGATTGCGCCAAAGCCATTGCAGTCGTGGCAACTCATGGCGGATCGGCAAGAGATTTCGAAGGACGCGGCAAGATAACCAGAGACACGATTCCTCTCGTTGCGATACCCACAACAGCGGGCAGCGGCAGTGAGGTTACCTTCAGCGCTGTTATTACCGATTCCCGGGAGAAATTTAAATTCAGCATAAAAGCCACGAAAAATGCTCCCCGGGTCGCTTTAGCGGACCCTGAACTGACAACGACAATGCCGCCGGAACTGACTGCTGCTACCGGAATGGACGCTCTCACCCACGCCATCGAGGCCTTTACCTGCAAGCCGGCGACACCCTTTTCAGACGCAGCCGCCCTGTATGCTGTGGAATTGATCACGCAGCATTTAAAAACAGCGGTCTTTGACGGTCAAAATATTGAGGCCAGGGCCGGTATGCTCATGGGAAGTATACTGGCAGCCATCGCATTCAGCCACTCGGATGTTGCTTCGGTCCACTGCATTGCCGAGGCACTTGGCGGGAAATACGATACGCCCCATGGTGTTTGTAATGCCGTGGTGTTACCGGCCATTATGGAATATAATATGGCGTACTGCCGGGAAAAATACGCCCGGATCGCAACGGCCATGGGTTTGCAGTACAAGGGCGTTGAAGCGGGGGCGGAAAAAGCACTTGAAGCGGTTAACTACCTGGTGGGTGAAATCAATTTGCCCGATTTTAAAAGTTTCGGTATCAAAGAAAAGGATTTTGAAGAATTGGCACGAAATTCGGCTAATAACGGCAGCAACATCGATAACCCGCGGCCTATGGCAAAAGAAGATTACCTCAATGTCCTTCGGAAATTAAATTCCCGATAATGGACCATTTGCGCGGATACACGATTTGTCCTCAGGTCAATCAGATGAGGCTTGAACTAAAAGGGATCGGGTCCGGCTTGCTCCCCGCAGGAGAGATTCACCATGGGATTTTTTAACCTGTTCTCCAGTAAAACCCCCCTTGATTATGAACAAAAGGGGGATCGGTATTTCCAGGCCGGGGGGCCGGGCAAGGCAAAGATGGAATACGAAGCGGCGCTGGCTACACTGGAGAAGATATCACCGGACGATGCTGAATTGAAAGATCGGCTCGGGCAAAAAATTCGTCAAAGCAAAGAGGCCCTGGCCCTTGAGCATAAACGCAGTGCAGATGAATTTTTGGAAGCGGGATACTATGAAGATGCCCGGGAGTACTATGATCTGGCGCTGGAATTAACCGGAGATGCTAATTTATCGACTGCTATCGATGCGTGCCTGCAGAAAATTGAGTATCGCACTGGAAAAAAAGAACAAAAAGAAATTGCTGATATCGTAAGGCCGGCAGAGATTATCAGCGGGCCTGAACAGCGCGAACACGGCGATGAATATTTTTCTGCATTATGCGGCCCACTACCTGACGACATTCGAAAAGCCTATCAAGGTTACGGAATAATCTTTAAAAAAGGCTATATTGCGTTAAATCAGGGAGAATACGAACAGGCTGCAAAACTGCTGTCTGAGGCGATGACAGACAACCCATCTCCGAAAAGTTTTATCCCGCTTGAGCTGGCGACGGCATATTTGAACCTGGAAAAATACGAAAAGGCGCAGCTGCTTCTGGAAGCGTTTGTGGAGAACCAGCCCGAAGTGTTGCCGGGTTATCAGCTCCTGTGCGAAACCTTATGGGAGATCAAAGCCTTTGATGCCGCCGAGCAATTGCTGTCATCAATCCCGGAGGAATTAAAAGAATCGGTGGCCGTTTATCTGTTGCGCGGTGAAACATTTTTTCGCAGAAAAGCGTACCCGCAGGCAAAGACACTGTATCTTGATTTCCTGCAATCTTTCGGCTGGCATGAAGACATCGCCCGGGCACTGGCCCGGGCACACGAGGCAGGGGGAGAAATAGAAAAAGCCCGCCAATTATACGGTGAAATTCTAGACCAATGCAGCAGCTGCAGTGCTCGAGTCGAACCATACATCAGACGGAAATTTGCGGACCTCTCCCTGGAGGCCGGGCGATATTCAACAAAGATTTTGGAGCACTATCTAAAACTGATTCAGGAGGACCCCCGGCGTGCAGCCGAATACCACCGGAAAATCAGCCGTATTTATTCAGCCCTGGGAAATGAAGCCCAAGCCCGTCGCTTTCAATTGATCGCCAATACGCTGGAAGATAAAGAGTAATGGGGGCATGATGTTGATTTTACCCCCTGGACAAATTTTTTAGGTATGATCGCTGTTCTTTGGCTACGACCCCTTATGCCTGAGTTTGCACGATGCAGTCGCTGATGATTCATGCAGCTACTTCGTTAAAAAACTCAACGATCCTTCAACTATTTAAGACCTTGACTAAGTCGCAAAATTTTGAAATAAGCGTTATGGGCACAATTCAATAACGCCCGTTTTCATCAACCCTGACGAGGTTGCCATGAACCGATTACCGAGAACCCCGTTTCTTTCAACGAAAGACGGGGTTTTTTAGTGAGCGGGCTAAACGCGGTGTGACGCTGGATGTCAGCGGCGGCGCATTTGTAATCTAATGCGGGCGCCTTTGAAAAACTCCATGAATTTATCTGGAGCAACCCGGGTCCATGAGGCCAGCGGTGATCTTCACACTTCGGGGGCGGTGTCGCCGGAAAGGAATGTCTAAATGAGCGCGGGTAATAAAGGCAGATTTACGTTTCGAACAGCCGCTGTTTTTTTCTGGTTGTCTGCTCTGCTGGAAATCTTTTCCGTTACATCCAGGGTTGCGATAGGCGGTGCGCTTCGCGGCGGTAGCATTGCTGTGATCTGGCACCTGGTTTATTTTGGGCTTTTCCTGGGGCTGGGTATCGGACTGTGGCGCGCCAAACCATGGGGCTACAGGCTCGTTTTTATCGGTACGCTTTTTTACACGCTGGATAAAGTCTCGAGTCTTTTTTACCCGGATTTTTTGAAAGCCTGGTTGATACAGCTGTTCAACCGATATGGAGATATCTGGCAATTAATTGACATCGGAATTGTTCTCCGGATTTTTATCTCCATGATGTTGCTGCTGGTTGCCTGCTGGTGGGGGTTTGCGGTTTACACCTACCTGCGCAGAGCGTATTTTGGGCTGGGGCAACAGCCGGAAGCGCCGGCGCCCCAGAATCAAACCAGCGTCTGATGCTTGAAAAAGAAAATACAAACACAGGAGACAGTCGTAAGGATCGGCCGCTAAAAGGTTTCAAGCCCCGACCTTTTTTAAGATTTGCCTCAGCTGCCGGGGGCGTTTGATTTTATGCAATTAATGGAGGTGTTATGATGACGAGTCTCATGAGTCGTGTCGCATTTGCAAAAACTGAAAACCGGATGAGCGGCGTGGCGACAGCCATAAAAACCCTGGATACAAACCCGGTTAAAAACAAGGATGTTCTCATCAAACCCAACTTCAACACCGCAGATCAAGTCCCCGGCTCCACCCATAATGACACGCTGGTGGCGCTGGTAGAAGAAGCCTGGAAGATGGGGGCCAAATCTGTCAGTCTGGGTGAACGCAGCTATCCGCCGACCCGTGAAGTCATGGAACAAAAAGGTGTCCTCGGATTTATGAAAGAACTGGAAGTCAAAATAATCGATTTCGACGATTTAGACCCCAAAGACTGGGTAAAATTCAAACCCAAAGACTGTCACTGGCAGGATGGATTCCGGGTTGCCCGTCCGATTCTCGAGGCCGAATGTCTTATATCCACCGGCTGTCTAAAAACCCACGGGTACGGAGGGGTTTTCACCATGTCGCTTAAACTGCACGTGGGAGTGGTCCCAACCCATCGGCATGGGTATAGCTACATGGGTGAACTGCACCAATCTCCCCACCAGCGTAAGATGATTGCGGAAATAAACGATCCGTTTACACCCGATCTTATCGTTTTGGATGGAATCGATGTATTTGTTGATGGCGGTCCCGCAGACGGCAAGCGCGCCAAAGGAAACGTCTTCCTGGCCTCAAATGACCGTGTGGCAATTGATGCCGTCGGATTGGCTGTGCTGAAGTCGCTGGGAAGCAATGACCGGATCATGAAGCCCAAGATTTTCGAGCAGGAACAAATTTCCCGGGCTGTTGAAATCGGCCTGGGGGCATCTTCACCTTCAGAAATCGAAGTGGTCGCGGCTGATGACCAAAGCCGTCAGCACCGTGATCAGGTGGCTGATATACTAAAGCGGGGCTAGAGTGGCTTTAAAACCCCATTATTGATTTCGAACCCCTAACCCGGCCAAGCTGGAATTGACTATTGAATATTGACACTTGAATATTTGTGGAGATGGCGAAATAACCCGACCCCATTTTTTTGCCACAAAATACACAAAAACAACATTTAAGGATGTAATGTGGAGGCGGCACAATGTTAAAAGAACTCGTACTCAAAACCAGAAGCTATCGTCGTTTTTATCAGGATACTGCGATAGAAATGGAAACACTAAAAGAACTTATCGATCTCGCCCGGCATTCAGCCTCGGGCGCGAATCAGCAGCCGCTAAAATACGTGCTGTCCTGCGGGGCCGAAAAAAATGCGCGGATATTTGAAACCCTGGGATGGGCCGCATACCTTAAAGACTGGCCGGGTCCCGTTGAAGGGGAGCGGCCTGCTGCGTACATCGTCATACTAATGGATACGGAAGTTAGTAAACAGCCGTTTGTAGACCACGGGATCGCAAGTCAAAACATTATGCTGGGAGCGACCGAAAAAGGGCTGGGCGGATGTATAATCGCCACTATCAACCGCGATAGACTTCGAAAGTCCCTGGAGATTGAAGATCGCTATGACATACTTCTTGTTCTGGCCATCGGCAAACCCAAAGAAACCGTAATAATTGATTATATCGATTCTGCCGGCGATATAAAATACTGGCGCGATGATCAAGCGGTCCATCATGTTCCCAAACGTCTCCTTGAAGACATCATCGTTAAAGAATTTAATTAAATGGAAGAGATCATAGCAGAAAGAGATTTGATCGGCATAAATCCCGATGGGTCGAGATTTAAAATTATGCTTAAAATCGGCAAACCCTATACCGTCGCGGGTGGACAGTGGGTCTGTGCTGTGGGCGCGATCGGACTGTACACGAGGCTGCGTAAGATTCGCGGAGGGGATTCTCTTCAAACACTGCTGCAAGCGGTCAAGTTTTTGCGGCGACTCGTAGAATATTTCATCGACGACGGCGGCAGCCTTTTGTCGCCGGATGATGAGGCGCCGGTCAAGATCTCTGATATTTTTATCTAAACTTCAGGTGTAACCCGCAACAGTTGCTTTTATCATTACCGGTATCGTCCATCTCCGGTGCCGCCAGCTCCAGTCGGCAGGTGATGCAAGGCAGAAGTTACAACCCGCCCATCTCATTTCTTGCGATAATCGACGGTTTGTGTTTTTGAGCGATAGAAAATCCGACTGCGGCTTGTCTCGGTCTGGGCCACCACCCGACCGCCCTTGACAACGAATAGACGGGCGGGCAGCAGTCGCAGGGCGTCCAGAACACTGCCGGCATCCAGAATAACGAAGTCAGCGCGGCAACCCGATTTCAATCCATAGGTGTCACTGATACCGAAGGTCCTGGCCGAATTGCGGGTAATGGTGTCAAACATCCGGTGCATCTCATCAAAACCGGACATATGGCAAACATGAATCGCCAGCTGGGCCGCAGCCAGCATGTCACCGCAGCCCAGCGGATACCAGGGATCCATGATGGAGTCGTGACCCAGGCTGACATTGATGCCGGCGGCCAGCAGTTCCTTTATGCGTGTAATGCCCCGGCGTTTGGGATAGGTATCGAAACGCCCCTGGAGAACTGTGTTGTCGAAAGGATTGGCAATGATGTTCAGGCCGGCCTGCTGCAGTAACCCCTGAAGTTTAAAGGCGTAGGCATTGTTGTATGAGTGCATGGCCGTTGTATGTCCGGCCGACACCCGGCCCTGAAATCCCCGGCGGATGGCCTGGGCTGCAAGTACTTCCAGAAACCGGGAGTGGTCATCATCGGTTTCGTCACAGTGCACATCGATCAGACGGTCAAATTTTTGGGCCAGATCATATATAATGTTAATCGATTCGACACCCTCCTCCCGGGTCCACTCGCAATGAGGGATACCCCCTACCAGATCGGCACCCAGCGTCAAAGCTTCGGCCATCAGGGCTTCACCCTGGGGGTAGGCCAGGATGCCGTCCTGGGGAAACGCCACGATTTGAATATCGACAATGTCCTGGACTTCCTCCCGGAGCTCCAGCATGTACTTGAGCGCAGTCAGATTCGGGTCACAGACGTCGATGTGGGTCCGTATGTACAGGGTCCCCCGGGCCACTTCCCATTCGATGGCCTGCCGCGCACGATGTTTGAAGTCTTCGAAACCGGGGTAGGCCTGTTTGTATTCTCCCCAGACCTGAATACCTTCCGGGTGACTGCCGCTGATATTATAGCGGGGTGTACCGGCCGTCAAAGCGGCATCCAGGTGCAAATGGGGATCGATAAAAGGCGTAACGACCAGGTTGCCGGCGGCATCGATCTCACGGTCAGCCGCCGCATCGAGCCGGACATCGATCTTTTCGAAATTGCCGTTTTTTACGGCCAGATCAACCAAATCCTTGCGGTCCACCAGACGCGCGTTTCTGACAACGAGGTCCATTTAATGCTCCTTTTTAGTTTGTTTTGCCAGGGCCGCTTTTATTCGCTCCGGCGTCATGGGCAGATCCCGCATCCGCACACCCACAGCATCAAAGATAGCATTGGCAATAGCCGGGGCTGTGGCCAATGACGGTGCTTCGGCCAGTCCTTTGGCCCCCAGGGGACCCCAGGGATGCGGCACTTCAACCGAACGGGTAACGATTTCGGGAGCGTCGGCAGCGGTGGGGAGGCCACACTGTCGCAGAGATTTTGTCAGGTTATAGCCGCGATCAACCTTGAAGGCTTCCGACAGGGCATAGCCGACACCCATGACGACCCCTCCTTCCTGCTGGCCTTCCACCGCCCGGCGATTGAGTACCCGACCCACGTCTCCGACCGTAATTACCTTGAGAACGCTTGCGGCACCGGTGGTTTCATCAACCTGAACCCAGGCCACCTGGACACCATAAGCATAGGCCCAGTGGGTACGCCGACTCTCAAAATCGGGTTGGCCGTATGTGCTCAGCTGGCCGGAGGCCGGAAAACCGACGGTCGCGGGTGGAAAGGTTCTAAATTCGGCCCTGAATGTTTGCCCCAGTTCAGACAACGGCAGCCGTTGCTGGCCGCCTTTATCAATGATGGCGTCACCGTCCAGTGACAGTAAGGCCGGGTCCAGAATCCCCAGCTTGACCGCTGCTTTTTCGAAAAGGTCGGACAACAAACGTTGGCAGGCCCCCAGCGTGGCATTGCCGGAAATAAAGGTCTGACGCGAAGCTGTTGATGCGCCGGTAAACGGTGTCCGCGCCGTATCCGGATTGGAGACTGTGATGCGATCGATGGGAATCCCCAGGGTTTCTGCCGCAATTCTGGCCTGCCCGATGGTCGCGCCCTGTCCGTATTCGTGATGGGTCACCCTCAGGTGGCAGCTTCCATCTGCAGCCAGCTCCACCACCGCACCGGCGCTTTCAGGCAGTCCGTGTCCGAAACCGATGTTTTTTACCCCGCAGGCCAGGCCGACACCGAGCCTTGTTCCCTGGGCCGGTACCGGGGCCTGGGCCTGATTCAAGGCTTGCCGAGCGGCCTGCAGGGTTTGGATTGCGCCGGGGATTCCGGGCTCCAAAACATGATTGGTGATTGTCGGCAAACCGGGTCTCAATGCGTTTTTCAGGCGGAGTTCAACAGGATCCATGTTAATCTTCCGGGCCGCCATATCGACGAGTGATTCAATGACGTAGTTGGCCTGGTTGGCCCCGAAACCGCGCATGGCGCCGGCCATGACATTATGGGTATAGATGGAACGGGCATCAACACAAAAGGCGGGGATAAAATATGGTCCAGCGATAAACGCCATTACATTCTCGATAATGTCATATCCCAGGGTGGCATAGGCTCCCTTGTCCGCCATCACCCGCACATCCAGAGCTTTAAATTTCCCCGTCTTTTCAAGCCCCAGACGGGCCTTAAAAATCATGGCATGCTTTTTCTGGCTGACCTGCAGCGATTCCCGGCGGGTCAGGGTAATTTTAACCGGTCGGTCGAACTTAAGTGCGGCCAGCGCCAAAATATGGTGAAATATGACGTCCTCTTTGCCGCCGAAGGCGCCGCCGGTGGGCAACTGAACCACTCTCACCCGGCTGCGGGGCAGGTTGAGGACCTCGGCCACCTGGGCTTGATCGTCGAAAACAGTCTGAGAGGGATAGTAAATCTCCACACCGCCCTGGCCGTCGGGGCGCGCCAGACCGGACTCCGGTTCCAGGTATCCGTGGGCCACCCGGGATGTGGAAAACTGCCCGGACACCACCAGATCTGATTCTTTTAGGGCCTGATCTGTTTCTCCCCGTTGGAGGCACCCCTGGTAAAATATGTTGCCCGGCTTGTCCGCATAAACCTGCGGCGCCCCAGGGGCCATGGCTTCCGTCAGGGAAAATACACCGGGCAACACGTCGTAGGATACCTCCAGGGCCTTGAGGGCCGCCCGGGCCTGTGCAGGAGATTCTGCAAAAACGGCGGCGAGGGGATCGGCAATGGAGCGAATTTCATCACCCGCATCGACCAGGGCCGGCTGGTCACGTTCAACCATGCCGATTTTACGGAACCCGGGAATATCCCGGGCGGTAATGACACCGATAACGCCTGGCATGGCCTCTGCCGCCAAAACATCAATTCGTTGGAGTCGGGCGTGGGGTTGGGCGGCAAACAGGATTTTGCCGTAGGCCACGTTCTCCATAACAATATCGTCGGCATATTGAAGCCGGCCGGTGACCTTGAGCACGGCGTCTTGGCGGCGCAGCGGTCCATCGTCCGGGCTGTCGGACAAACGACTTTTTTCGTCACGCAGCACCCGGGCCGCGTCTTCGACTGCATCCATGATTTTTTGATAACCGGTGCAACGGCATAAATTACGTTCGGCGATATGGGTTCGGATCTCACTTCGGTTTGGAGACCGGTTTTCAGACAGCAGTCCTTTGGCGGTCATAATCATACCGGGGGTGCAAAACCCGCATTGCAGACCGCCTGACCGTATAAAGGCTTCCTGGATCGGGTGCAGGGTACCGTCGGATTGAGCCAGCCCTTCAATGGTTTCAATGGCGGCCCCCTGCAGTTTTTTACTTTTCAGCTTCAGGGAGCAGGATTTGACCGGGCGGCCGTTCAGCAGGATTGTACAGGTGCCGCACTGGGCCTGGCCGCATCCCTCCTTGGTGCCCGTCAACCTGAGCTTTTGTCGCAGATAGTCCAGCAGGGTCATATCTCCGTCAAGGGTATCTTCGATATCCTGGTTGTTAACCGTAAATTTGATATCAATGGCTTCGTTCATGACCGGATCCCCATTTAGAATTCCAGGCAAAACCCTTTTATTATGCCAACACTTCTAAGAGGAAAGGTGCTCAAGAGTCAACCCAAAAAGGGGGCCGTAAAAGATGGAACTCAATGCGGCTTAAAAATTCCGATCACGCCCCCGGGTGAATTTTGTAATTCATCTGTCGGACTTTACACGAAGGTATTATTTCTTCAATTGGTACAATGATAATCGCTGTGTTATAGTAGCGAAGCAATTAAATTGAAATGATTACAACAGACGTGGTCAATCGCGACACATTCAATGAAAGGAAAAAATATGGGTCTGATAACCGTGGATTCTGAAAAATGCCAGCGGGATGGTATCTGCATCGCAGAATGTCCGGCACAAATAATCGAGTTCAAAAACAATGGCGCTTTTCCGACCCTCATCGACGGCGGCGCTGCATTATGTATTCGCTGCGGCCATTGTGTGGCCGTATGCCCGCACGCTGCCATGAATCACGCTATCATGACATCCGAAGATTGTCCCCCGGTTCGTGAAGAGTGGTTGATGGGCCCGGAGCAGGTTGTCCATTTTCTGCGGGCCAGAAGATCTATTCGGACATACAAGAAAAAAGATGTGCCGCAGAATGATTTGACGAAATTGATCGACATCGCCAGGTTTGCGCCTTCGGGACACAACCGCCAACCAGTAAACTGGCGCGTGATCCACAATAGCAGTGAGGTTCAGCGATTGGCTGGTTTTGTCATCGATTGGATGCGACATTTGATCAGCGAAAAATCCCCGCTGGCGGCTGCCATGCATATGGATCATGTTGTTGCCGCCTGGGAGGCAGGCAACGATCGTATCTGCAGGGGGGCACCCCATATTATCTTAACCCATGCCCCCAAAGACGAACGAACCGCCCCGGCGGCCTGCACAATTGCATTGACCTATGTGGAACTGGCGGCTTTGGCCTTTGGTCTGGGGGCCTGCTGGGCCGGTTATTTCAACGCAGCAGCCAACTTCTGGCCGCCCATGGCGGAGGCCCTGGAACTTCCGGCCCAGCACACCAGCTTTGGTGCCATGATGGTGGGCTATCCAAAATTCAAATATCAGCGGCTGCCGCTCAGAAATGAACCTAAAATTAGCTGGCGCTAGTGTCAGGCTTTATGGTTTTTCTCCGCAATCAAAGCATTTAAGGCCAATATGTGTTCGTTGCGCTGGGCATCAAGCACCGCCACGGCCTTTTGCGGAACGCCCCGTCCGAGCAAGTCGTCAATTTTGTCGGTAAGCCGGGTGATTTCTTTTTTTAAAAACAGCACTTTTTCCTCGGTTGGGTTGGTTACAACCTCACCACAAAACGGGCACGCTTTACCATCTTCAGCCATTTATGCCTGGCTCCTAGCTACTATTTCTGTATAATTATTGAGATTTTCCGGACAGTCGTCACCTAGCCGAGCGTCAGTGGCTGCATGAATTTGATGAAATTCAGTTCCTTCTGATACTTTCTCATATCAATATTTTTCCCATTGGCATTAACAGCGAACTCATCGAACACGCCATTGCTGTTGATGGTGAAATAGTATTCCAATTTTTCAACCCGGCCGCCTTTTAATATGATCTTACAGGTAACCTTCCCGGAGCCTGCTTTGGGGTTGAAATTTCTCGGAAAATTCAAATGATACGATATGTTTCCATTGATATAGTATTGGGTGTCGGTATCCTTGTATTCGGCAAAGATACATTCACCGGATATGAAAACCTTTCTATCCTTTACCATCACACTCATGTTGTGAAGCAGAGACCGGTCACCGTTAATAAAAGCAAGGTCCCAGGCGTTGGCATACTCCTCATGCAGTTCTATATTTTCCTTTACCATGGATGCTTGAAAACTCCTCATGGATGCTTCCAGTGCGGTTAGTACGTCAGCTTCCGAGGGCCCCAAAATGGCACAACCATAAATAGCTAATATTAATGTAAATGTTTGGATAACGACCACGGTGGCAATTTTCATTAAATATCCTTTTCTAACCTTGAGGGGTCGGCGAATGTCGGTACAACCCTATTATTTTCTCATATTGCGATTGATTATGAAAGGGTAAAGTTGGGCGCGGTGGGGTTCGGATGCAGATTTACCGATCTAACGGTAATTAATGGGAGGTCACTACCCATCTCGGTTAACTTTCGAAGCGCTCCGGAAAGTATTGGCGCCACGGTTATTTTCAATTCGGCACGGTATGCTTCTCAGGATAGATTTTGACACTCTCACAATTCATCCTTAACCTTCTATATTTAACATGTTTCTAATAAACAACCACAAAATCAATGACCCGCGAATCAACCTGGCTCTGGAAGAATATTGCCTGCGAAACCTGGATCTTAAAAACGATTATCTGCTTTTTTACGTCAATGAACCTTCAGTAATCATCGGACGGCATCAAAATGTGCTGGAGGAAATCAATCACCGGTTTGTACAGGAAAAAAAGATCCGGGTGGTGCGAAGAATATCGGGGGGCGGGGCCGTTTATCACGATTTGGGCAATCTCAATTACAGTTTTATCCGGCGATACGAACGTAACAGCCTGGTGAATATCAAACAGATTATCGGCCCTGTGGTTACGGCATTAAATCGCCTGGGGGTTCCCGCGATGGTCAATGATAGAAATGACATGACTGCTCACGGTAAAAAAATATCGGGCAGCGCTCAGTTTTCCGATACAAAGGGAATCATCATTCACGGCACGCTGCTTTTTGATTCCGCACTCGAGACCGAGGAAAAAGCGCTGGGCGTCAATCAAACATTTATCGAATCAAAAGCGCTCAAATCGATCCGAAGCGATGTTGTCAATATCAGCCACTATCTGGAAACCCCCATGGATATGGCGGGATTTAGAACTCATTTGCGCAACACCCTGGATGAAATCTACGCTGGTTTAAACGAGTTTACATTGGCCGACAGGGACTGGGACAGCGTCTATGCACTTTCTGAAAAAAAATATAACTCCTGGGAATGGAATTATGGCAGATCACCCGATTTCACCGTACGGAAAACAAATTGTTTCGGGGGTGGCTGTATAGAAGTGTGTATCGATATAAAAAAAGGTTACATAGACAAAATAACATACAATGCCGATACTGCGGCACGGATTACACCGGACGAATTAGTTGTCGGATTGAAAGGGCAAAGATACGACCGGGCGTCAATAGCAGGTGCTCTGGAAGGTCTTGATCTAAAGGATTATTTCGGCCCGATTACACTTGAGTGTTTTATTAATTCTATCTTATAAGTTAGCGGACACCCGCAATTCATCTTCGAAAGCACGTTCAATCCTGATATTTTCATGAACCAGATAAGCAAAGAGTGACAGGGCTGCCCTCGCTAAATGGCGGTTCCTGGAAAATCTGGTGCTGCCCGGTTAATAGCCGTGCTCACCGGTGGTAATTTTTACGAGAGAACCGTTTTCAAATGTGAGGTAGCGAATGAATTTCAAGGCGCCCAGGTTGTAGGTCCACCGTTCGATCAATACGTGTTGCTTAACAAGAAAGTATTCTCTGTAATGCTGATTTTCTGAATCCATGTATTTGGGTGTGTGAAAATCTCTGAAGATGCGTTCTTCCTCCCAAATATCTACATAGGTCGGGTCCCCGCATTCGGACAAGACCCTGAACTTGGGATCCCCAACGGATATCAAGCGGGTACCGCACCTGAAAGCATGGGCTGGAAGGGTATTGAAGAAAATTAAAAAAACCAATCCTAAGATTATAACGGTCGGATTGATAAACTTGATTTTTTGAATTTTTCTCATAGGCTGTCTCTCGTGCATTCAGACCCCGCAGTCGGCCCGGACAGGCATAGTCTGAATTTTTGTCGCCGAAAAATTGCCCCGAACCCGGAGATTTGAATTCGGCAGTCGGTGAATTATTAGGAAAGGTTACTGTACGGATAATCAGTAAGTGGTCCGTATCGTATCGACGATTGGGTGGAACTACACGCCGACCTTTCACCTAATGTAATGTCAAAATCATAAATTGCAAAAGATTTATCGTTTAACACAGATCCGAGAACAACCCCACTTCAGCCCTTATATGTGGACGCACTCTGACACGCATCGGTTAAATTCTTTGATGCAGATTGAAGGGTCCTCCCGGTTGACAATACATTTTTTTATAATCGAATCACATTTAGCAGGGCATTCGAATTCTTTCTCTTGGGGTGTTACTTCCATTAATTGGTCCTCCGTCTGATGCGGATGGCAGCCTGAAATCGGTTTGCCGAATATATTTGATTGATATTGCAACAAAATATTTAGTACATTCGATGAAAAACGCCATAATAGATACACGGGCACGGGGCAAAATGAGATGGTGATAATCGAAAAGGGGATAATTACACTCAGACGCGCAGATCTGTAATCCGGTAGTTTATAATGAGCACGGGAATGATATTTGGTTACAAAATTAAGCCTAGCAAAATTGGTAATTTAAAATTCGCTTTGCGCATTTGTGATTTTACAAATATCTAACTGTGCATATTATAAAAGAAATCATTGGTGTCCAAAATACATCCAGCATGGCAAGCCTGGCGGCTCCTAAAATTCGCACCTGGAAAAAGTTTTTGGACAGAAAAATATTATTTAAGAGCCGCCGCAGGCAAAAAATATTTTTAGGCGGACAGGAAGACCACCGCAGCAGAAGGATACGATCATGGGTATTACGAAAAAATTACTATTGGCCTGTTTGCTGTTGGCGTTTGTTGCAAACTCCGGCCAGGCCCTGAATTCGATTACGGACGTTAAAATTAATGTTAAGGAATTTCAGCTTGATAATGGCATGTTGTTTTTAGTTGTAGAGCGTCCGAGCACCCCCCAGGTTGCCGCCCGGCTGGCAATCCGGGCAGGGTCGGCGCTGGAAGAAACAGGCAAAACCGGTATCGCCCATTTGCTGGAACATATGATGTTCAAAGGGACAAAAAATTTTGGCACCCGCAACGTTGAGAGGGATCGCGAGCTGCAAGAACGTATCGAAGCTGCCTACCAGGCGGTCCTGACGGAACAGCACAAACGTCGGCCCAACAGAGAATTTATCACCAAAAAACTCGCCGAAATGGACCAGCTGCGGACCGAAGTCCTAAAAATATATGTCTCCCAAGCTTTTTCATCGCAGTTGAGTCGAAACGGTGCGGTGGGCGTTAACGCTTTTACAACCAAGGATCAGACCCAATACATTATGTCGGTGCCTTCGGACATGATGGAACAATGGTTTTCCATCAACAGCGAGCAGCTGTTCGAGCCGTCCTGGCGTGAGTTTTACGTTGAAAAAGAGGTTGTGCAGCGTGAGTGGGCCTTTCGATATGTTAATAACCCGGCCGGCGCAGCCTCGCTGGACCTTCAAACAACCGCTTACACCGCCCACCCGTATCGTAATCCCATAATCGGCTGGAAATCCGACATGGCGCTGTACAACACGAGGGATGCCATTGCATTTCATCAAAAATACTACAATCCGGCAAATGCCGTCTGCGTATTGGTGGGAGACATTACGGTAGAAGATGCCAGAAGATTGGCTGAAACATATTTTTCCCGGTATCCAGCGGGGACACGCAGTCCCGAAAGTGTAACGGCAGAGCCCGGGCAGCAGGGCCCCCGGAAAAGTGTGCGTTATTTAAAAGGGGCTCGCACGCCTCTGGTCAGAATCGGCTTCCACGCTGACCGCATGGGATCCAGGGATTTCTATGCCCTGGATGCCATGACGATGGTGCTGGGCCACGGTCGCAGCGCCCGCATGACTCAGAATATTGTCAACAAAGGGCTGGCCGTTGAGGCCTGGGCCTATAACCCTGACAACCGTTATGGCGGAATGATTATCCTGGGGGCCTCACCCAATGAGCCGGAAGCCCCGGGATCCCAATCACTTGCCGGGGCTGAAAGACGCCGGACGTATTTAGAGGCCTGCAAACAGGCTGAAGAACTGCTGCTGGCCGAAGTTGAAAAGATGAAAACTGAATTGGTTTCAGCGGCTGAACTCAAAAGAATCAAAAAGCTTAACCAAAGAGATTTTCTGGAACGAATGCGCAGCAATGAGAGTCTGGCCAGCACGCTGGCAACACTGGAAGTCCAGGTCGGCTGGCAATACCTGACAGATTATCTAAAAAAAATTGCGGAAATCTCGCCAGATGACATCAGAGAAGCCGCCCGGAGATATATTCGCAAGACCAACCAAACCAGTGTATATATTATTCCGGGCGGTGATCCCGGCCGGCCGCCGGAAAATTATACTGAAGTCCGGTCCATTAGCGGTGCTGCTCCATCAAAAGCCGCCGGAACGCAAAATTTCGAGAACAATTCGATTTATCCCACACCTTCCGGCTGGAAACATCCCCTGTCATTTGAGCGTCATCCGGTAAAAATCACCTACCCCAAAGCCCAAATAAAAAAAATTGGGGTAACCACAGTGTTTTATTTGCCCGACCGTGAATTGCCCATGATCGACCTCACCGTCCTGGTCAAAACCGGTGAGACCGATCTCCCGGATATCAAAATCGGATTGAACGATTTAATTAACAGCAGCCTTATTCGGGGCGGCACCCTGAATTACTCTCCGGCCCAATTGGCACTGGCCCTGGACGAAAACGCCATAAATCTGTCCGTATCCGTGGGGGAGGAAGATTCGGCGATTCATCTTTCGGTGATCAAAGATGAATGGGAAAAAGGGCTGGCCATACTGGAGGAAGTGCTCACGCGTCCCGCTTTCGATGCCACAGTACTGTCGGTAGCCAAATCGCAGGAAATTGTCGCGCTGCAGCGGCAATCTGACAGTGCCCAAACCGCTGCCATGCGAGAAGGGATGATCTGGCATTTCAAAGCACATCCCTACGGTCGCGATCCGCTTTTGGGCCTTGAGACCATTCCAAAAATCACCAGCCAAGACCTGAGGCGTTTCCTCAAGGATTATTTTAGACCCTCAAATATGGTGGTGGCCGTCGCCGGTGATATCACTGAACAAAAAGCGCTGGCGGGTCTTAAAAAACTGTTTGCGGCGCTTCCCAAAGGTAAAGCGCCGGAGCGGAATCTCACCGATCCCAAGAGGACGCCGCCGATATTAACCCTGATTCACAAACCCGGCCAGGTTCAATCCCAGGTCATTTTACTGCTGCCCGGCGTCAAGCGCACACATTCCGACTACTGGAAAGTCAACCTGCTGATGAATATTTTTGGCGGCAATGATTCCTTGATGTACAAACGTCTGAGAGATGATCTGGGGTTGGTTTACTCCGCCGGGTTCTTTCAAACTTATAAATGGCATGCCGGTATCTTAGCGGGCTACATTGGCTGCAAGGGCGATCTAACCCGCACAGCAATCACAGAAACCCTGAATATCATGAAATCGCTGCGAGAAGAAATCCCGCTGCAAGACCTTGAACTTAAACGGCTTGACGCCTTGAACAGTTTTGTCTTCAATGTGGACACGCCAACGGAGTTGGTGGAAGTCTACAGTCGCTATCACATGCGCGGTGAACCACTGGATACACTGGAACGGATTCAAGACGCCTATATCGGGGCTTCAAAAGAAGATCTGCTCAGACTGGCTGACCGACTTCTTGATCCGGCAAAGATACAGATCTTTGTCGTCGCTGATAAGAATATAACCGTCAGAGGGAAACAGGGGGATCAAATAACACTGGAAACGGATTTATCGCAATTGGCACAGCAACTCGGTCTGCCTTTTAAAGGAGTCAAGTTGCGCTGATGCCCTGATTATTGAACCTCACAGGTCAAGCAGTATGCATACACTCCCTGGGGATCGTTTAACTGCAGCATTTGATCCCATTCAGCACCTACAGACTGATAGAACCAGACGGCCGGTGGCTTTATTTTAAAATCCGTGTAATGCGATAAATGTAAGATGAGTCGATTAAGCTTTTTTATGATACGCTCTCTGGCACTCAGGGGGCGCCTGAGGACCGTCACCTCAAAATCATCCAGATCAGCAAGCTTTGCGGCGGACTGGACCGCATCTTTCAGATTGCCGAGTTTGTCCACAAGGCCAAGTGTTAAGGCTTTTTTTCCGGACCAAACTCTGCCCTGGGCGGCTTTTTCAACATCCGGGAGTGACAATTTTCTGCCTTTGGCAACCCGCTCCAGAAATCGTTTATAACCCTGTTCAATGGATTGCTGCAACACAGCGGCCAGGATCGGATTCAACGGGCGGCCCGGATCCAACGAACCGGATAACTGGGTGGTTCCGATACCATCCGTGTTGATGCCCAGATGGTTGAATGTCTTGTCGAAGGTCGCCAAAGCCCCGAAGATACCGATGGAGCCGGTGAGCGTTGTCGGCGATGCCCAGATTTCAGTGGCCGATGTTGCAATCCAGTAACCTCCTGACGCAGCCGCTGAGCCCATCGATACAACTACCGGTTTCCCGGAACGCCGGGTCAGCTCAACTTCATTACGGATTATTTCGGATGCAAAGGCACTGCCACCACCGCTGTCAACCCGTAATACAACCGATTTTATCTGGGTGTTATGGCGCGCCTGCCGGATTAATGCAGCCAGCGAATCACCGCCAATCCTGCCGGCCGGCTGCTCGCCATCCAGGATGAGGCCTTTTGCAATGATAACGCCGATTTTTCCCTTGCGGGGGTCCGATGGCAGGAGTGCCGGGCGTATAATTTCCAGGTAATCGTTCAGGTGAATATGTTTATAGGTTTTTTTGTTTTTGTCCTCGCCGACAATTCCAATCAATTCATCCCGCACTTGATCCCGGGTTTTTAAAGCGTCAACAAAACCGAGTTCCAGCGCCAATTTGGCAATGTCTCCCTCCACTTTTGCCAAATGTTCTGCAACGCCGTTGATGTAGCCATCGATTCGATCGACATCCATCCCCCGCAGGGCGGCAATATCCGATTTATAGGCCTGCCATAAATCGTTTAACCATGACAAATTGGCCTCCCGGGCTTCCGCGGACATATCATCGCGTAGAAAAGGTTCCAGGGCTGATTTGTAGGTACCCACCCTGAACACATGGATCTGCACCATTAGCCTTTCCAGGGCAGTTTTAACATATTTGCGATAAAGACCGTATCCGCTTAGAAATACGTGACCCATCGGATGTAAATATATTTTTTCAGCATGGACAGCCAAATAATATTGGTTCTGATTGAAATTGTCACCGACAGCTATGATCGTCTTGCCGCTCTGTTTGAAGCGATTCAGGGCCGCCCCCATCTCTTGAAGCTTACTGATACCGGCGCCGTGCATATTATCCAGATCGAGCACCAAAGCCGCAATGTTGTCATCGTCTTTGGCATGATCGATGCCATCGACGATATCTTTCAATAGCGTTTCTTCGGCATATCGGTCGAATAGCAGGTCCCGCGGCACATAACTGGATTTTTGTTCAACGATATTCCCGCTGGGTGATAAAATAAGTGCCGCACCTTTGGGAATTTTGGGTGCGGTATCAAAAAGAAGGAGGGTTAGCACAAGGATCATCACGAGGAGAAATAGGAGGTTTCCAATGAAATGACGTGTAAAAGTAACCGAATTCCAAAACGCCCTGATAAAGCGGCTTAGCTTGCCGGTGGTGTTGCTCATAATTGCAGTCGCTTATTTTCGGGATGCATTTAATATTCCCGGGTTAAAGGCGGTGTAATGTATAATTTATCTCCTGACCGCCACGCAAGACACTGATTCGGATTAACCGGTCCAACATATTCTACACCGACACGGTAATAAAAAGCATCTTTTCCGGGTACGGGTTTACACCATCTTACCTCTGCCAGCCACTCCCTGTCTTCTTCATGGCGTGTTGGTTCAACCGGCGAGGCTAATTTTTTAATTCTAATGCGGGCTCCGGAACCAACCTCATGTTCGGTCTCAAAGCACATACCGGCCCTGCTGAAGTTAATCATTTCTGCCCGATGAACTTTTTCTTGATCGTCATGGGTACTCTCAATATCGCCAGGACGGTTGCTGGTTCGATCCATTCCTTTACCCCTGGGTTGGCTCATTGGGCCCCTCTGCTTTTGAATACATAAGATTTTACCGGGGCGTCCACCGCGGTCCAAACTTGCCTTGAGTTTACCGGCCAAACCATTTCAAACTAATACATTCAGTTTAAAAATCAAGCAATAGTTGACTTCAATCGACCTTAAAAAGCACTCCGGAAACCATTGGACCATTAACTTGACACACATCATTCAATACCTACCTTTCGACTGTATTTGTTTTCATGAAGTCAAAACAAACCTTGGGTCATTCCTGAAACCCCGTCTGTCTAAAACACATCCTAATTGCTTCGGGGTCGGGGCAATTATGTCGGCAACAAGATGATCACCCGGTGGTACTGAATGACAAAAATCCCTGGCCGCCCGGATAGGCACACAACGGTGTCAATTGCCGGGACAAAAGAAACTTTCACGGCAGGCAGCAAACCTGCATGGGTGTTGCCGCTAACAGGCCCGGCCGTTTATAACCCGGTTTTGTTGCTGAAACCATCGCCCATTTTGATTTGTCATGCCTAACAAAAAAAAATCAACTTATGTGATCGCCTGGCAGGACAAACTTTCCAATGTCGATCAGGCCCAATGGGATGCGCTGGCCATGCCCCTGAAAACGCCTTTACTGGAGTGGGATTGGCTGCGGCAATTGGAGGTTTCCGGGAGTCTGGAAGCCGAAAAGGGCTGGTTACCGTATCACCTTACGGTGTGGTCCGAAAAACGCCTGGTAGCCGCCGCACCCCTATATATAAAGGGCCACAGTGCCGGAGAGTTTGTATTTGATCATGCCTGGGCAGACCTGGCGGACCGTTTGGGTATCCGGTACTATCCCAAGATGATCGGAATGAGCCCATTTTCTCCAGTGGTTGGCTATCGTTTCCTGATCGCCGCCGATGAAGACGAGGCGCAATTGACTGCGATAATGGTCAAGGAAATCGACCGCCTCTGCCATCGTAATCAACTATCCGGCTGCAGTCTTCTATTCGTCGATCCGGATTGGCACCCAACCGTTGCGCGTCAGGGTTTCAACGGATGGTTGCACCAAAGTTATGCCTGGAAAAATAAAGGTTTTGACACCTTTGATGACTATGTGGCCATCTTTAACTCAAACCAGCGGCGCAACATAAACCGGGAGCGAAAAGCGATCCAGGACCAGGGAGTTCAGCTTAAAAGTTTTACCGGGGCCGAAATACCACAGGACTTTTTTCCCTTAATGTACCGATATTATGCCCGCACAAATGATCAGTTTGGTCCCTGGGGCTGCAAGTATCTTACCGAATCGTTTTTCGAAGGACTGTATGACCGCTACCGCCACCGCCTTTTGATAATGGCGGCCTTTGAGGGCACGGACACCAAAGTCCCGCTGGGCATGTCCTTTTTATTAACTAAAGGGGATCAACTCTACGGAAGATATTGGGGCAGTGAAAAATGGATAAACTGCCTGCACTTTGATGCCTGCTATTACAGCCCTATTGAATGGGCCATTCGGCATGGCATCAGGAGATTTGACCCGGGCGCCGGATCACATCATAAGTTGCGACGCGGTTTTGAAGCGGTACCCAACTTCAGCCTGCATCGATTCTACGATCCTCGCCTGCGCCAGGTTATGGAACACCATATCGATAAAATCAATCATATGGAGCAGCAGCACATCGATGAACTCAATCGTGAGTTGCCCTTTGCCGAACGAGAACACCTTGTGAAGCCCAATCGCCAATAATCCGGCATCCTGCCGGTAAAAACACCCTTTAAAATAGTGCATGTGAGCCGACCCGGGCCCGGGGATTTTTTGGCCGACATTATGTTTTAAGTTTTAAGTAGCTGTTAGTTGTTAAATGGAGGATAATAAACACACGGTGTCATGTCCCAAAATTACTTGCATAATTCAATCGAGGGTTTGAATAGGTTTTGCGAGCGCCATTGAGCATTTTGGGATAAAGACGTTTGCTGAAGTGGGGTGTTTATCCGCCAGCAGCCTTTGGCGTATTCACCCGCCAGAGACCGTTGGCGGGTAAAAATCAAAAGCTGTTTGAGTCCCGAGCGTAAGCGAGGTCGAGTTCTTTTGATTTAGGCCTACTTTAGCAAACGTCCCCAAAATGATCACCGGTGCGAGCAAAATCTTTTCAAACCAAACCCAGACTTTTTGTGATAGTTTTAGGTTTTGAATCTTACCGGCAGGGAATAACGTGAAAGGGGGTTGCCGTTTTCGAAGCCCAATCGCCAATGATCCGGCATCTTGTCGGCGGTTTTAAATGGCAAGAAGGCGCCTGCCGCCAGGATAAGCAAAAGCAGCTGTGTATTTTTATGGTAGACAGAAAGTTTTAGCCGGCAGAAAATAACGTGAATGGGAGTTGCCGTTTTCGAAGCCCAATCGCTAATGATCCGGCATATCTAATCCCGAAGCAAGCGTTTGATATGGGTTATTTCAAGATTGGCAGCATCGATCCGCCATTCTCCGGTTTCATCCTGCACACCCCTGATACGACCCTTTTTGAGCCAATCCATCACGCCAAAATCAGTTAAATAGGTCATTGCACTGAATTCGGCCACCGAATAGGTATTTTTCCGTGCCGTTTTCTTTGGTGCCGCAGCAGCGGCCGGTGGCGGCGATTCTTTTTTGACCTGATCTTCTGGTTTTTTGGCCCCGGCTGCAGTAGATTTGTCCGGGCCAGGACCTTTTCGGGATTTTTTAGAATTCATTTTGGAAGGCGCCGCTTTTTTATTCTTGGCCATCTCCTGAACCGCTTTCAGTTTTAGCTGATTTCTGGAGATCATCCATTTTCCTGATTCTTTTACCCCTTTGATTTTTCCTTCGCGCAGCAATTTGGAAACCTGAGAGACCGATAATTTTGATAAAGACGAAAACTCACTGGTTGAAATGTGTTCGGTTTTTTTTGTCATCACAGAATTCCTTTCCATTTTAGTTTCAAATAAGCAGTGCCTCGATGTTCCGGATCATCACGATTGGATGCGGCTAAGATGTCTTTTGAATGCACGCCTGGATCTGTGAAAATATGTCCGGTGCTGAGACAATGAGATGGCCGGAAATTCTTTGTCCATCCAGATGATCGTTTAAGTGAAAATCACTGCCGTCAGATTTACAAAATTTTCCGCCTGCGGATTCAAGTATGACCCGGGCCGCTGCAAGATCCTGAAAGGATTCATTGGCAATGATCGCTGCATCAGCCCGTCCCATGGCGACATAGCATATATGGGCAGCCGTACAGCCCAATGCCCGTACTTTCCCGGGGAACAGGCAGTTGTAGTGAAGGTGAAACCTGGAATACGTGAGGAGGAGGCTTTCATCGTTGATTGTATCCAGCGGTGAAATATGGATATCCTGGTTGCCCCAGAATGCTTTTTGCCCGGCCTGGGCGTGGAATAAATCGCCGGTAGCCGGCATGTAAAATACGCCGAAAATGGGCCAGAAGTTTTCGATAAGCGCCAGGGACATACCCCAAATCGGAATTCCGGCTTGAAAATTGGCAACCCCATCCAGGGGGTCAAAAATCCAGAGGTAGCGCTTACCCCCATGGGAGTAATCCTGGCTTTCAAAGGTATCCTTAAACAGATGGTGGTCGGGAAAACTGGTATCCAGCTTATCTTGAAACAATTCCGTTAGTTGAAGTTCAGCCTCGGTGACCAATCCCTCGTCGAATTTTATCTGACGTTGACCCTTTCCGTAAAAGTTAAGCGCCCTCTCTCCAGCGTTATGGATGATATCCATGGCAAAACCGGTCAGATCTTCTATTCCATGGCGATTTTCAGTCACGATATTACCTCCTTTTTTGAAATTTAAACGTCACGCGTAGAGATATATTCACTGGATCTTAATAACTATCAACGTAACATCGTCTTCGGCATCTTGGTCCTTTTTAAAACGGTTTAACCCCTCCAGAAGAGAATAAAGTATGCCGTCGGCACCGGCGGTGGCATTTTGACGGATGATTTTACAAACAGAATCCTTGCCGAACATTACTCCCTGAGGATTTCGCGCTTCCCACAAACCATCGGTACCCAGCAGGACAATTTGGCCACTGGCAAGGTTGCCTTTTTCATTTTCCGCATAACACCATGAGGGATTAACGCCCAGTGCGATTCCCGGTCCGCGAAGCGCTTCAAAAGTATCGCGGGCCGGATCGTAAAAAATCGCGGGGTCATGTCCGGCGCGCACCCATTTTAACCGCTGTATTCGGGTTTCGATTTTTAAAAAAAGCATGGTCATAAAGCGACCCGATGCTTCGATATCAGCGGTCAATTGCCGGTTCACGTCATTTACGATGTTTGCCAGGCTGCCCGGCAGTGCCGTTCGCTGGCGTATGAGTGCCCGTCCGGTGGCCATCAACAGGGCCGACGATATGCCGTGGCCGGTAACGTCGCCGATAACTACGCCAATTTTTCCTTCTGAACTGTCGTCCAGGCCGATATAATCAAAATAATCTCCACCGGTTTCATCACAGTAGATGCTTTTACCAGCGATATCCAATCCATTGACCTCTGGATCGGTCTGCGGCAAAAAATTTTGCTGGATTTCCATGGCCAGGTTTAAGGACCGGCGCATGCGGTCGCGTTCCAGAAGGCCCTCGGTCATTTCATTCAACCCGTCACCCAAAACACCCAGTTCGTCATTGGTTACCACCCGGGCTTTGTGGTTAAAGTCACCGTTTCTGACTCGTTTTACCAATCTCATCATTTCTTGAATCGGCTTTACAATGGATGATCTGACCAAAACATTCAACCGCAACGCGAATGCAACAAATATTGCATACAGAACAACCGTAAATAGCAACACTTCCCGGATGAAATCGGCGGCCCCTTCAACTTCCCAGAACATAAATAACAGGGTTACGACAAGTATTTTCATGGGTATGGTCGTGCCGGCCATGTAAAGGGCCTTTATTCTCCTCAACACGGATATTTTAATGGTGCCGGAAACCGAGGCCAGGCCGCCCCGGGGATAGATCAGCGGGATCAGACAGTTGCGTGAATGTCTTTCTATCAGAAAAAAGGACAGGGTTGAAGCAATCAATCCGACCATGACACCCCTGAATAGTAAATACAGACAGGTAATCAGTGATTCATTTCTAACAAACAATTGAATGGCAGACCCGATCACGGAGAGAACGGTCCACATTGAGAAGTTGACCGCGCCGAGGATAAAAGGCAGATTTAATAGCCGGCGCCCGGCCTTTTCAGCGAGCTCGGCCGGCGCTTCCTCCTGCAGGTTAAGATATCGGAAGGATAGCGAAATTGGACGCTGGACCTTAAACTGGAGCGAGAATCCCAGAATACCGACCAGCATTTCGAGCACGATAATGATCAGCAGGGCCGGTAGCCAGCCTCCTGCGGTAAATATTGCTTTGTGGAATTTAAAGAAGGCCAGGGGAGTAACCAGGCTGAGGGCGATAATGACGATGAGGCCTGCAAGATTTGCTGCAATATTGAGCCAATATAACCTGGCGAGATGGTGTCTGTGAGCTCCGGGTGTCAAAATTATAAAATTACTTTCGCGCTAATAATTAACAGAACATATACGATTTTTCCAGAAAAGTGTTCACAATGCATAGGGCGTCAGACTCTCATATCCATCTTGCGTAACCACCACCGTTTGTTCGAATTGTGCCGACAGCGAACCGTCGCGGGTTACAGCCGTCCAATTGTCATCTAAAATTTTCAGGTGCCGTCGGCCCAGGTTGATCATGGGTTCAATGGTAAATACCATACCGGGAACCAAAATAATACCTTCTCCTTTTTGGCCGTAATGCGGAATTTGGGGTGCCTCATGGAAATCAAGGCCAACGCCGTGACCGACAAATTCTCTCACTACCGAACATCCCTGTCTTTCGGCATATTGCTGTATCGCCCAACCAATATCGCCAATGGTATTGCCGGGTTTTACTGCCTCCATACCGCGTCTGAGGCTCTCCCGGGCAACGTTTACAATTTTTTGTGCTTCCGGTCCCGGACTGCCCACGAAAAATGTCTTGCTGGCATCGGCATAGTATCTTTTAAGGATGGGGGTGACATCGACATTGACGATATCTCCATTTTCCAACACTCGACTGCCGGGAATTCCATGACAGATGACCTCGTTAACCGAAACACAGACACTTTTCGGAAAACCGCGGTAGTTCAGAGGTGCAGGTTTAGCGCCCATTTGAACGGTGAATTCATGAACCAGTGTGTTGATCTCGTCGGTAAGCATCCCCGGCCGGATTTTTGATTCTACCAGATCCAGCGTATCAATGACCAGCTGCCCGGCCTCTCGGATTCCTTGAACGTCTGCCGGGTCTTTGAGCAGTATTTTGTGTTTTTCTTTATATGAGTTTTTGATATCAATTAATGCGGGCTCGGTCTTGCCCAGACAACATTTCTTATATTTCAACCCGCTACCGCAGGGACAGGCATCATTTCGACCGACCTTTATTTTTTTGTTTAATGCCAACAGCTCTGTTTTGCTTTTCATCGGATAAACTCTCTCAGGATGTCCCGGTTATCAAAAGTTTAAATTGGCTTCATATAGGTACCCTTCTTTTTGCCGCAATGGCAACCCATTCTTCTTTACTGTATATATTGATGATTTCAAAGTCCAGTGCTTTCAGTTTGGCCGTCGCCAAACTTTGGTTTTCCTTGAGAATCCCGGAGCAAATTAAGCGCCCATTTTTGCCGAGCACTTTAGCGATATCGTCCAACAACGCAAGGACCGCCCCGGTTAACATATTGGCGGCCACCAGATCAAAGCTGCCACCGATGGCATCAATAAGATGGCCGCATAACAGTGAAATCTTTTGCGGGTCTATGCGGTTTCGCTTTAGATTCGCTCTGGCGATATCAACAGCCAGCCAGTCTTTATCGATACCGCACACTTTTCCTGCCCCGAGTTTGGCGGCTGCGATCATAAGAATGCCGGAGCCTGTTCCAACATCCAATACTGAATCATGCGGCTTCAAGCAAGTTTCAATCAGGTTCAAACATAACCGGGTGGTTGGATGGGTCCCCGTACCGAATGCCATCCCGGGGTCAATTTCAAGAACAATTTCACCCGACCGGGGTTTATAATCTTGCCATGAGGGTTTTATTACCAGGTGCTGGCTGATTTTTTCGATATGAAAATGTGCCTTCCATGCAGCCGACCAATCGGCTTCATCCAGTCGAGCAATGACCATTCGAGACAGGATGCTGTGCTCATTTTCCAGGCGTGCGAGCCCTGTTTCCAGTTTGTGCCGGTGTTCCGGTGACAGGCGGCCCCCGGGGAAAAATCCTATCACGGCATGTTGCTCCGGACTGCTCCCGGCCCTGTCATCCCAGCCTTCATGCGGTTTTAGCAACGGGTCTTCAATAATGACACCTTTTGATTCCAGGTCGTAAAAAAGCAGGGAAATGAGTTCTGCGGCCAACTCGGGCTCTTTATGTTCGAATATTATTTTGACTTCCAACCACTGCATGTTCCCGATAATTTTGCGATTTTTATTTATATTCTGGTCCTGTTGTGGTATCTAGTAGTCAAGATTTAGTTTGCCATGGTATCTGAGCGACTGACCCATCCGAACATATCACAGATGGATAAATCACCAAATACAAAATCAAAGAAAATAAACAAAGTCACTGAAATCGATAAAATCAATT